>JACCSL010000171.1 GCA_013812995.1 Ardenticatenales bacterium
CCGCTTTACAGGGCCATCGTTCGACGCGGTCCAGGTGCCCATCTTGTACCAGGAGGTCCACTGCTCCCCAAAGCGCACCTGCATCTCGATGTCGAGCCACGTCCCTGTGGGTGTCTGCGCGTTCCATGAGGCAATCGCCTCCTCGAACGCAAGAATATCGATCACGGGACTGGTGGCTTCTCCGAAACGGCCACCGTTAGGGAGCACCGGAGCATCCGCTGCCAGAGCAAGATTACCATCGGCAGTAACCCTGGTGCCGCTATGGCTCCAGCTGCTAAAGGCCGAATCCCTGGCCCGCCACCGAATGGTGCGGGGCAGCGTCTCGGCGGCCACTTCGGGGGCCTGGGGTGCAGGGGGGGCTCCCGTGCTGGGGGTGGCGAGGAACAGGGCTAAAAGGATGGTGAGCAGGAGGCTCGCCATCCATATCGGTCGTACCATCTCTTAACCTCCTAGCTCTTGCAATAAGAGCGATGCCGGGGCGAAACGCGGATTGTCGGCCAGGGAGCGCTTCAACTCTTGTAATGCTTCTTCCGGACGTCCCAAGGCACGGAGCGCCACGGCACGATGATAGCGAAGATCCTCGCTTTTGCCCATTTGCAAGAGCGTTTTCTCCGTCGCCGCCAGCAGATCCTCGTAGCGTTCCATCTTGCCGAGCGCCTCGAAGTAGCCGTAGCGATACCAGAGATAGCGCCAGGGGAGGGTCTTCGTCGCCAATGCCTGCTCGAAGGCCACAACCGCCTCCTCTGGCCGATCCTGATGGAGCAGGGCCTCACCCAACCCCCACCACGCATAGCCGTCCGCCGGATTGGCATCGACCTGGGCCTGGCTGTTCACGCGCAGCCCTTCGTACATCGCTGCCGGATTCCACCGATCACCAAGGATCTGCCGCAGCTCCGTTGCCTGCTCGGCGTGGTAGGGAACCACATATTTATTATTGAAGGGCTTCCAGTCGCGCAGAAACTCATTGTAAGAGCGCCCAAGGTTGGCCCCGTAGAAGGAATCATTGTAGATAATGACCTCGCGACTCTGGTCATAGCCGCGCAGGGCGCGGAAGTGACCCATCCCCCCATCGTAGGACATCCATTCCTCGGTGAGCACTGGGAAGCCAGCCGCCAGCAGCTGCTGCATCAGGGCAATATCCCCATTGACACCCACAAACGCCTCCAGCCCTACCTCTCGAATGGAGCTAGCCACTTCCTCGGCGGTGACATTCACATCGCTGGCGTTGGGTTTTTGGATCGCCGCCATATCGAACTGCGAGCGTGTGATGCCAAGTGCACTCAGGCCCATACTTGTTGCAGAGGGGGCGCAGTTATTGATTCTCTGGTAGGTATGTGCCATCTCCAGCGCGATGCGGGGCGGCAACGCCAGTGCCGTGGCGGTAGCGGGAGGAATGGCGAGTGCCACTGCTGTGGTCGTGGCCCGCATGGAGGCAATCCGCGCCTCACCTACAGGGATGCGAAGAATCGCATCTGCCTGGAGATTGCGCGCATCATCCAGATTGTTGTAGACCAGCAGCTCTTCCACGGTGACGCCGTAGACCCCTGCGATCTGTCCCAGCGTGTCCCCCGACTTTACGGTGTAGCTGAGTTCCGCGTTGGGATCGGGGCTAGGTGTTGGCGTGACTGTGGGCTCCTGCGTGGGGGAGGGTCGTGGTCGCGTCGCTGTGGGTTCCCGAGTGGCGGTCAGGGTTGCCGTCACTGTCGCTGTCGGGGACGGGCGCTGCGTGGCACGCTCTGCCAGGGCTGGGGCAGTGAATTCCTCCTCCTCAAGAGCGGATGCCTGGGAGGTAGGCGTGCATCCTGTTATCGAGAGCAGGAGTAGAAGAACTAGAAATAGATAGGAAGTCTGTCGATAGAACAATGTCATGGCGACCTATGAATCCTCTGTTACCGATCATCTTTTCAACCGTGTCCTACAGCAACAAGCGCGCCACTAGGGCACCTCGTGCTGCCACTTTCAAACAATTATAGTGACACTGGGCGTGGACTCGTGAGATCGAGCCATATCTGATACATCGTTGTCTGGTAAACCGTATTCGTGGTATAGCCTGCTCGCTCAGCGAGGTCGATCATGGGCTTGTTATCGCTTTGCGTCTCAACCAGCATCCAGTGCTGGCCCAACTCGCTTGCAGCGCGGGCCAACTCCTGGAAGAGCCGCCTACCAATGCCATGGCCCTGGTAGGCGTCATTCACGACAATGGCCATCTCCACCGACTGGCTACGCTCTGGCGAGGGAGCGAAGCGGGCCACCCCGACCAACTGATCCGGCTCGACCTGGCGGGCTGCCACGAGAGCGAGGCTCAGGCGATAGTCCAGGGTAGCGAGCTTGCGCGCCTCATTATCGGAAAGGATAGGGCGATGGGCAAAGAAACGTCGGTAGATACTCTCCGGGCTCAGACGGCTGTGTAATTCCTGGAGTCGTGCGGCATCGGCGGGGAGGATGGGTCGAATCAGAATTTCCTCGCCCTGCTGACTCTCGAAGCTCATGACCAGATGGTGAGGGTACCCATTGGGAAGCTGCTCCTCGTTCATTATCCTCCCCCGGCAATGATCTCCAGGGCCGCTACGATCACAAGATAGACATGCTGCACCCCATTTTTCAAGGGGCCTAGCTCTACATATTCGTCCAGGCGATGGGCGTTGTGGCCCACGGTCAGGCCAATACAAACAGCCGGAAGGCCCAGTGCCAGGGGCACATTCGCATCGGTGCTGGCCGCGCGCAGCGACGGGGGCGGCTCCTCCAGCCAGGCCAGCGATTCCACCGCCGCCCCCACCAGGGGATGCGTGGGAGAAATTCCCCCGGCTGGCCGGTCGCCCATCGACTTGCTGGTGACCGTGACGCCGGACCGCCTTGCCTGTGCCACAAGTCTATCCACCTGCGCCTCCAGCCGTTGCAGCGCGGTCGGCTCCTCGGAGCGCATGTCGAGCAGGGCAGAGGCCCGCGCTGCAATCGTGTTGATGCTGGTCCCTCCCTCGATCACGCCCAGATTGAAGCTGGTGCGCGGCTCCTCCGGGACGGTCAGGGCCGCGATGGCCCCGCCAAGGCGGCACAACTCGTGGATGGCGCTGGGTGTTCCAAAGTCGCTCCAGGCATGACCCCCCGCTGTCTCCACGATCAGTTGTCGTCGTTTCACCCCGATGCCCCGGTGGATAATCGTTCCATACGCGCCGCCCTCCAGCACGATCACCGCCCCGAGTTGCTTCTCCAGCCGGCGCACGACAGTCCACATGCCATTCAGGTTGCCTAAACCCTCTTCGCCCACATTGGCGGCCAGCCAGATGTCGCGGCGGAGCGGTTGCGCCCGTAGCTGCTTTGCCAGGGTAAGCAGCCCCGCCACGGCTAGGCTATTGTCGCCAATCCCTGGCCCATAGAGGCGCTGCCCCTGCCGCCGGACAGATAGATCTGTCTCGGCGGAAAAAACCGTGTCGAGATGCGCTGTCAGAAGAAGCCCCGGCCCACGCTGCTGGCCGGGCAGGCGCGCGGTGACATTCCCGGCCTCGTCCATCATCAGGTCGGAGACCCCCAGGGCCTCCAACCGCTCTCGCACGTAGATAGCCCGCGCCTTCTCCGAGAAGGTCGGCGCGGGGATTTGTTGGATCGTGATGGTGTCCTGCTCTGTCTCGGCAGCGATTCCACCGAGATGCGAGCAGGCGGCTTGAATGGATGGTTGATTCCACAGGCGCGAAAAGGACATGATTTCTCCTTGCTCCCCGCACAAGTATGGCAATGCTCCCTGATCACGTCAACCTATGGCTACTGCACTCCGAAAAAGCAGAGGCCCGGCGCTCTTGCGTCGGACCTCCATCTTTTGCGCGGGATGCCAGGGTTAGGGCGAGTGCCTGTGGGCGCGAAATAGCCGGGAGCGGGCTCCCAGTTCCAGCAGTTCAGCGTCTGGGAGAAGCGCCTGGAGCTGCTGGAAGAATACACGCTCCTCGAATCGGATGTGGTCGTGCAGCCCCTGCGCTATCCGCCTGGCGCGCTCGTAAGGCGCTTCCTGCTGCTCTACCTCCTGCGCTAACCGCGCAACCTCGTGGCGAAGCCATTCATGCTCCGCGCGGATACGAGTGGCGAGCGCCTGCTCTGTCGCGAGGGGAAGAAGAATTTCCTCTTCCTCCTGGAAGTGAGCTAGCGCGACCTGATACCAGTCATCCAGGAAAGCCTGGATGACCTCCCCGACGGGCGATGCATGAGGAGTGCCCTCGACCGCCCAGCGAATCTCGCGCGCGTGGTGCAGCAGGGAGTGGTGCTCCCGCGAGAGCGGCTGGAGAGCAGGGTGGCGCTTCACGCGTCGAAGTACGCGGCCATCTCCCCCGGCTCGAAGATACCGCGCTCTGTGATGATCCGGCTGACGAGTCCCGGCGGCGTCACGTCGAAGGCGGGGTAGCGAGCCTGTGCGCCCTCCACAGCGATACGCTGCCCGCCCTGGAAGAGCACCTCGCGCGAGTTCCGCTCCTCGATGGGAATGTCTTTGCCCGTCGGCGTTGCGGGGTCCGGGCCATCGTAGCCCAGCACATAGAAGGGAATGTTGTGGTAGCGCGCCGCGATGGCGTGCTCAAAGGTGCCTACTTTGTTGCAGATGGAGCCATCCAGCGCGATGCGGTCAGCGGCGGTGACATACTTGGTCACGTTGCCCTCACTCATCAGGTGCGCCGCCATCCCATCGGTTATGACTGTCACGGGGATGTTCATCTCCACGGCCTGCGAGGCAGTCAGCCTGGCCCCTTGAAGATAGGGGCGCGTCTCGCTGGCAATCAGCTCGATTTCCTTGCCCTGCTCCCTAGCATAGAAGAGCATATAGTTCAGCGCCGCGCCCGCGAAACAGTGCGTCAGCACCTTGTCCCCGCTCTCCAGCAGGCTCGCTGCGTGGCGACCACACGCGCGGCTCACCTCGTTGCCACGCGCGATTTCTCCCTCGACATAGCCTAGAATAGCCTCGAACGCATCCTCGTCCAGCTCGATGGCTTCCAGCCCCGCGACCAGGGCGTGCTCCATCAGCCAGTGCAGATCGTCGGCGGTGGGGCGCGTGCGCACCAGGCGTTTCGCGGCCTCCTCGACGCAGCCGCGCTGCTCTGCGACGTGCTGGCCGCGACAGCTCTGCGCCGCCAGCGCCAGGCCCAGCCCGGCCACGTAGGCCAGCGGCGGGCCGCCCTGCACCACCATCTCCTCGATACTCCGCGCTACCCCCTCTACCGTGCCATAGCGCTCGTAGCGCGTCTCGAAGGGATACACGCGCCGATCTAGCACGATAACCTCGTGGCTCTCCCGGTCATAAGACAGCGTGTTAAAGCGATCCGAGAGCAATGCGGGTCGCAGAATATCGGGTTCTTTTGACATACTTCTCTGAAAATCCTTCCCTACAGCGATATCATCTCTGCAAGTATGCGCTATTTTCTTTTCGAGGTGAAGTCAGGTCGCGCTAAGCTCATCGGGGGAGGTTCCCTCCCAGCCTGGCGGATAGCCCATGATGACGCGGTATTCCTCCAGTTGCACCTTGACCCAGGGCAGGAGGTCGGGATCCTGCGCCATCTCGCGCCAGGTGGCAATCAGGAGATTTTCCAGCTCATCGGCTAACTCTGTGGGGGGCGTAGAAGGCGAGGTCGTAATCAGATGCTGGGCGCGAATGGCAGGATAAGGCGCGGTATCCAGCAGCGAGGGAGACGTGGTTTTGCTCTGATCTTCGGTCGATCCGTCCGGGGAGCGAGGCATAGCAGAATCCTTGTCGAGAGACGATGCGGGGAATGGTAGACGGAGCCGGGGGAAAGACGAAAGAGGGGGAGTTCGTTATAGAGATAGTTGAAAAATGAAGAGCCCTATACCCCAACAATAAACAGCTTGCGGTCGCGGTCCGCAGCAAAGGCGAGACAGGCTTTCAGGTCTTCGTGAGTGAGGTCGGGAAAATCTTGCAAGATTTCCTCCTCCGTCATCTCTGATGCCAGATAGTCGAGTACATCGTAAACCGTGATTCGTAAGCCTCGAATGCAAGGTTTTCCACCACCCTTATCTGGTTCGATAGGGATATAGTCTCGATAGTCCATGAAATATCCCTTCTTGTTATAGGATTTCCAGGAAGCGCAGAATGCCGAACAGCATCCCCGCCCCTACCAGGATACGCCAACTATTGCCAATTACCCACGCCAGCGGTCCCACACGATAGCCCAACGTCTCCAACTTCGCCTTGAGTTCGCCCACGGATGGCTCCGTGAGCGTGCTTCCGTCGGGGAAAACAAGTGTCGGAACGCTCTCGTTTCCATTGTTGATGGCGCGGAGCTGCCTAGCACCCTCAGTGTCCTGGCGAATGTCGATGTAGCTATACTCGACCTTTGCCCGCGCCAGCAGCCCCTTCATGGGCGGAACGCCTGGGCAGGCAGGGTGACCGTAGAGGAGGATCTTCGTCATCTTAGGGAGTTTTAAATGTTTGAATCAATAACCGCACACGATGCTCGTCACTAACACCTTGCCATGTCTTAACAAGATGCTCATAGGCTTCCTTGCTGATTAAGAGAGAGAAGGCCATAGAATCATTATAACCACTCTGATTTTCGTGTAGTTCATAAGATGAAGCCGCTTTGATGATCAGCCTGCTCACAAAGTCAGGCTCAAGGTTTCCTACAACTTCGAATAATTCCTTTGCAGTCGCTGGACTAATCCAAATTATGATTTTATCCGGAGTGATCTCTTCCCCTTGTACTTTAAAATAGTACAATTCAGGCGAGGTAGGAGCTGGAACATCAAAATAAGGCTGAATTTTGACACCAGCCTTTGTCGTTACCGAATAACGCTTTTTACCTGTAAGCTTTTCATATATCCAGAGATTTTTACTTGATTTCCTAGTCCCACCTGCTAGGCGCTCATTCCACTCAGCATAGTAAAATTCCGGATCCGGAATAAACATTTTCTCTTCAAAATACAAAAACTCTGTCAGCGATCTCTCCCAAATTAGCCATCCAGTCCTCATATCAGCGGAGTTGTTCTGGGAGTTCTGACGAACCATAGATTCTCTTGATTCAATGAGTTCTTTGTGTTGACGAAATATCTCTCTCATAGCTTCTTCGGGATGTACATGAGTAGATTCAACCCTGATTGAGCGTGTTGCAGCAGGATGCATTAACGAGGTACCGCAAACCTCTTTTAATGAGCCTCCTGGTTTCACATATACGCAAAGCATTTTATGCTCAACCCCTAAACCTTCGTGCATTATATCGATGTTTAGGTTGCTCCATCCGCGCTCAGGGATTCCTTTTGCTCCACAGTAAATCGAGGACCAATCTCCTTCCTCAAATTTCCTGCCCATCATTTTGACCACCTGACTCGCAAGAAGTAACTTTGCGCGCTGCATCTCTTCATCGGTGAATGCTTGTAAATATTGTGACATTTGTTTATATGCCATTCACCTTGTGTAGTTTGGATAGTTGAACTTCTAAAAGCCCTGATGCATTCAAAATGGCTTGCCCTATAGCTTTCGCAAAGATTGGTGGAACAGCATTACCAATTTGAAAAGCACGTTCCATACGCGTACCATGTAAATACCAGCCTGGAGGAATAGTTTGCA
Source organism: Ardenticatenales bacterium (assembly GCA_013812995.1). Taxonomy (GTDB): domain Bacteria; phylum Chloroflexota; class Anaerolineae; order Ardenticatenales; family Ardenticatenaceae; genus JACCSL01. The sequence continues at coordinate 7,553 of JACCSL010000171.1, forward strand.
GCCTTAATAAGTCTTCGTCGGAAAGCATAGCATGTTCAACATCAACTGGAGGTAAATCTCGCTGTCGCCTTCCAAGAACATGCCATTGTTGACGCGCTAGTTGTTCTTCAGGAACTCCATAAGGAGCCATAGCTAATTTAGCGCCTTGATGAGCACCGACGGTGGGCGATGGTCGATTCAAAGACCATGTAACAGGTTCATCATGTGGTCTTACCACATTCTTGACCCAGAGAACAGCTTTGGAGTAATCAATGCTGCCAAATTGTGGATGCCCTTCTTGCCAAAGAACATCTTTTACTGTGCGCCAACATTGTTTTTTAGTTTCCAGCTCTAATAGGCTGTACTGATTCACTATAGGAATAGTTGTATACTCTTGATGAGTTTGTGCAGGCCATAAGAATGTCTCATTATCTCTACTACCAACGATAAATAACCTCTCGCGGTTCTGAGGAACACCATAATCAACAGAATTCAATACAGTGTGATAGCATTGGTAGCCAATTCTGTGAAACTCTTCCAAGATGATGTTTAAAGAGCCACCCCGTATCTCTTTTGTCTGGGTATCACAGCTAGTGCTGGCGCACTTCGGGCAAATACTAGTTAATGAACCTCCCTCAATAATGTTTTCTCGTTCATTGAATGGAACAATAAATTTGGTGTTGCAATTAGTGCACAAGTAATAAAAGACAGTCGTCTTACTCTGAGCCAAGCCTTTTACATTTTCAAAGAGAAACCATCGGGGTTTTATTTCATTCACCATACGAACAAATTCAAGAAACAGTTTTCCATCACTGGTTTCAACAGTTGCTCTCTTTCCCGCACGACTAAACGGTTGGCAGGGTGGTCCACCTGCTACAAGAGTCACTTCACCCTTTTTTGTGCCCGCAGCTTCCATGAGCTGTTGGCTTGTAATATTTCTAATGTCACCTTCAATTATGGCGGCTCTATCAAGATAAGAGTGTTGTCCGGATGATTGATAGAGCCGCCTCCTGGTTAGTTCAATTGTGTTTGCCGAAGTACCCCTCGTATAACATCTCTGAGATACCACATTTTGTTTAAACCATGCGTCAAATTCCGATGGACTAATTGAATTCAAAACTTTGTTCTGTTTTAATGTTTGGCAAGTGTGAGATTCAAGTTCATTCACTGCAAGCGAAACAAATCCCGCTAGTTCTAGTCCGATGTCAAGCCCACCTGCACCGGCAAATAAGGAAATCAGCGTGGGTTTGTTGTTGCTGTTCATTGGATAGCCAATTCCTACTCGTTTTTTAGATGGAACGAATGATACCTTAGAGCAACCTGGCCTACCACTCTCCAACGTCTTTAAACAATCCCTCATCCTGCGCCATCTCCTCCACCACCTCCGCCGTAACAAGCCCCTCATGCAACTTCATAGCGAACTCCGCCTCATCCCAGACGCTGAGCGAGGGGCTGGAGGCGCGGGAGTCGGTGCCGAGGAGCACGGGGACGCCTGCCGCCAGGTATTTTTCCAGGGGCATTCGCCCGCATTCCAGCCGCGCGTTGGAGCGCGGGCAATGCACCACCGTGGCCCCGCTGCGCGCCACGCGCTGGATGTCATTGTCGGTGACCTGGACCATGTGGACGAGCAAGGGCCGGAAGCCGAGCACACCCTTGCTTTCCAGGTACTCCACCGGCGTCATGCGCGGACAGGGCAGCGCGGGTAGGCCAAGCTTTTCCTCGAAGGCGCGGAAGGGACCAGTGCCCTCGGTCAGCAGCGCCCACTCGCCGGGCGATTCGGCGAGGTGAACGCAGAGGGGCAATGCCTCCGCCTCGATCCAGCGCAGCGCGGGTTCCCAGAGGTCGGGGTGGAGCGAGTAGGGCGCGTGCAGTGTCGCGCCGATGTGGATGGGGGAGCTCGCTGCCTGCTCGCGCAATTCATTGACATAACTTTTGACGTGCGCCAGCCGCGCCAGTCCGCGCTCCATCGTCGCGCCAAGCACCTCCAGCCAGACGATTCCCTTGAGCCCGCTGCGTGCCAGCAGCTCCACGCTGATACCCGTCGCCGAGATGTCGCCGACATGCGTGGTACCCGCCGCGAGCAGTTCCGCGATGCCCGCCTCGCAGGCATCGCGGATAGCCGCTGGTGTGCGCTGCATCCCGGCGCGGATGACGCCCGGCACCCACGCGGTAAACTCCGCGCTCGGCTCCGGCAGCAGGTGGCCCTGATCTGACAGTTCCAGGTGGGTGTGCGCGTTGACCAGGGCCATGAGTTAGTTCGAGTTCCCTTGCGTGTGAATCTTGATCTCGTCCAGCGAGAGCACGGGCACGAAGCCCTGCTGCACGGGCGGCAACTCCACTACGGGCGGCTGGTAGTTCGGGTCGTCGTAGACGTTGAGGATGTGGTAGCTGCTGTCGCGCTGCGCCGGGATGAAGCCCCCGAGGCGAATCTGGCGGTGCATCTCGCCGACATTCATGGCGCACTTCGTCGCGGTGGGCGCGCCCGCCGCTGAGACTACGTTTTCCTCGATCATCGTCGAGCCGTAGTCATCGCAGCCGAAGTGCAGCGCGGTCTGGGCGATCTTCTGCCCCATCGTGGGCCAGCTCGCCTGGTGGTGCGGAACGTTGTCCAGGAAGATGCGCGAGATCGCGGTGTGGCGCAGGTACTCCGCCGGGGTCGAGCCGTACTCGTCGCGGAAGCGCGAGCGGCCCAGGGGCGTATTCTCGATCTGGAGCGTCCAGGAGATGAAGGCGTTGAAGCCCAGGCGACCATACTTTGCCTGCGCCTCGTCCTGCGCGTCGCGCAGCCGCTTGAGGTGGTTCATGCGCTGCGCCAGGGTCTCGCGGAAGCCAATGACCATCGTGGAGGTGGTCGTCAGCCCCAGGCTGTGCGCGACCTTCATCACGCCAATCCAGTCCTCGGACATGATCTTCTTGGGCGAGACGCGCTGGCGCACCTCGTCATCGAGAATCTCGCCGCCGCCGCCGGGCAGACCCGCGAGGCCCAGGGCCTTGAGCTCGCCGAGAATCTCCTCCCAGGATTTGCCACTGACGAAGCCCATGTGCTGAATCTCCGACGGGGAGAAGGCGTTGATCTCGATGGCCGGGTAGGTGGTGTGAATCCATCTCACAAGGTCGGTGTAGTACTCGTAGGGCAGGTCCGGGTGGTGCCCGCCCTGCATCAGAATGCGCGTCGCGCCCAGCGAGAGCGCCTCTTCGATCTTCTGCCCCAGCACCGCCTTGGAATTTACGTAGCTTTTGGCGTCGTCGCCGGGCAGCGCGTAGAAGTTGCAGAAGGAGCAGTCGGTGACACAGACGTTCGTGTAGTTGATGTTGCGGTCAATCAGGTAGGTGACGAGGTCACCGGGCACGAGTTGCTGGCGGCGCGCGTTCGCGGCCTCCGCCAGGTCCAGCATCTCCGCTTCCTCGTAGAGGTGCAGCCCCTCCTCGTAGGTGATGCGCTCGCCGTTATGGACTTTTTGTAGGATGGTTTGGGTGTTCATGGGAATCTCCAGATGTTCTTGCCGTAGAGCTTCGGGCACAAGGTAACTTATTGGGGTTGTAATAGGCATTTAGGGTATAGATGAGCCTGGTGGTGGGGGATACCCCCCCTGAGCTACACCGCGGCGGCTACGGTCGAATTCTACCAGCCATGTTTCCTTGCAAACCATGCAAGTGTATTGAGATGTACCCTTCCGCTCATTACCGTGTATTTGCTCTCGGGTGGTCTTGTGTTCAGAACATTGCAGACACTTTTGTGAGCACGCGGATATTTGACTTATGGCAAAGTTATGACGCCAATTTTCTCTGGTATCATAGTCGCATAAGCCAAATATCAGCTTGAATTGCGAACCATAATCATCGTTGGGCCACTCATATAGCTTGCTGTGGCAGACTCCACAAGCTCCTATAAGTGTTTTTTCTATGCTTTGAGTAACCCAATCTCTCATTCCTGCTTCGCCCCCCAAGGCACATACAATGCAGAGAAAGGCATCATTTTTTATTTTTGAATATCTTCTGCTTACGAAACGGCTGCAATTCCGACATATACCTTGCGCCTCTAACTCGGCGTTGAAATAGCATTTCATGATGCTTATCCTTTACTACTGGTCTGTCATGTGTCCTTTGATGGGCCATGAGCCTAGCGGCTGGAAGCCTTCGTCTGAGCGTCCCCTGCGCGGATGCGACC
>JACCSL010000174.1 GCA_013812995.1 Ardenticatenales bacterium
AACCTGGGCGTCACGAGCGACAGTGAGGGGCTCTCCTTCGATTCCTGGGAGAAGGCCGTGCAGGCCCACGTCGGCCACCTCCTCGCCCTCGCGCTCCGCGACGACGAGTGCAACGATGTGCAGCGCGCCCTCGTCCACATGAACCCCAACCACAGCAAGATCATAGAGCGGGGCAAGGTGAAGCAGGTCAAAGAGCTGAACGGGCAATTGTTGGAGACAGCCTTGAAGGTGGAGCAGGCGAAGTAGAACGTAGAACGTAATGCGTAAAACGTAATAACGACCGTTTGCTTTGCCGTTTACGTTTTACGTTTTACGTTTTAGCTCCGTTTACCGTTTGACGAGGCTGCGGGCAATGAAGAGGACGTTGGCGGGGCGCTCAGCGAGGCGGCGCATGAAGTAGGGATACCAGTGCGTGCCGTAGGGAACGTACACGCGGAAACGATAGCCCTCTTTGGCAAGCTGGTGGTGCATGGAGGTGGAGATGCCGTAGAGCATCTGGAACTCGAAGGCATCGCGCGGGATGGCCTGATCAGCGGCGTACGCCTTCGTCGCGTCGATCATCTGCGGATCGTGCGACGCAATGGCGCAGTAGACGCCCTTTTCCCGCGCTTCCTTGCTCATCAGTAGCTTCATCAGGTGGATGTAGTTGGCATCCACGTCCGCCTTGTCCGGGAAGGCGAGGTGTGGTGGTTCATCGTAGGCTCCCTTGACCAGCCGCACGCGCGCGCCCATATCGATCAACTTCAGGACATCGCGCTCGCTTCGATACAGATAGCTCTGGATGACAACCCCCACATTGTCCAGCCCCTCGCCCCGCATTTTTTCGTAGAGCGCCAGCGTGCGATCAATGTAGTCGCTCGATTCCATGTCGATGCGAACAAAGTTTTTCCCGCGATCCCGCGCCCGCTCCAGCACCCGGCGCAGGTTGCGCGTTGCCAGCTCGTCCGAGATGTCCAGCCCCATCGCGGTGAGCTTGAGCGAGACATTGGCCTTGACGCCCGCATTCGCGATGCCGTCCAGCGCGCGCATCTGCTCCTCGGTATAGAAGTTGGCTTCCGTCTCGCTATCGGTATTTTCCCCCAGGAAGTCCAGCGTCACCAATAGGCCATCCCGCTCCAACTGGTGGATAACCTGGATGGCCTCGGCCAACTGCTCCCCGGCCACGAAGCGGCGCGAGACCTTGCGGGCCAGGGCAAAATCCGTCGCCATCTGGCGCAGCTTTTCACTTTGGGACAATGTCAGAAAGGCATTTCGGAGCATAAACAGACTCTCCTTTGAGTCGAAGGGTGGTTCGGAAGGGTAAAGTAAAACGTAAAATGTAAAACGTAAAACGTACCTGGTTCTGCTGGAATATGTGGGGGAGTCATGGCTCTGCGTGGCTCGCATGGCACGCTTCCCGATCTTCCATACCACAAATTCCGTCAGAAGCAGAAACATAAAACGTAAAACAGACTCTAAAAGGCATGAAATGTAATGTATAAAAGTAGAACAGATTAGATGACAGGTGTTGTATATAGGAGAAAGTCGTTTAATTGCGTTTTATGTTTTACGTTTTAAGAATAAGCGCCACACTTGCAGGCACCGTAAGATTATCCACGCCATAGGGTGACACCGCCTCGACGAGCGTGGCCCCGGCGGCGGCAAGCAAGGTGTTTTTCAGGGCTCGGTCGCGCGGCATATCACTGAGGGCCAGCGTGGCCCCGACCGCGCCCGCTGTCACGACGAACATGGCAGCGCTGCCCTCCAGCGAGCGCTCGCTGCCAAGCACCTTGTATTTGTGCTGCCCAAAGCGTTGCCCCACCAGCGCCGCTGCGGCGTCGCCCAGCGCCAGGGTCAGCAGCGCGGAGAGGGCCACGGGCAGGCGCGAGGACGCCGCGCCGGGCTCCCAGAGCCACGCCAGCAGGACGCTCTGGCTGATGGGAAAGTAGACGATGCCGGGCCGGTTGCCAGACTCCGCCATCGAGTCCAATAGTTCCGTCTTCCAGAGGACAAAGTTCATGGCAATGGTTAGCACGTAGGGGAGCAGTCCGACCGCCTTGCTCTCCGCCATGTAGGTGACATAAAGCGGTGAGATGCCCGCCGTGACATGCACCAGCTTCCGCGTCAGCCTGCGCGACACACCCTGCTGGCGCAGCGCCTCCGCGAGGCCCAGCGTCAGCAGCGCCATCAGCGCATAGCCAGCCAGCGCCAGCCCATCGCCCCTCTTCATCGTTCCTCTCATGGGCCTATGCTACGCCGCTTGGCGCAAGAAGGCAAGGGGGCTTGCCAGCTAATTTTCCTGCTGATACACTTCTCCTGCTCCGCAACCCATACACCGTGGAGCGTTCAGGGTTATTTAATCCTCCAAACGCCGCCGGACCCATATACCCGGCGGCCCCTATTTTTTTCTCCGCCAGTGCTTTTCGAGGTGGTCCATGAGCATCCCCATTCGCGAGCTGAAACAGCGCTACAAGATCGGGTTGGCGCTGGGCGACCTGCTTCCCACGCACGACCGCCCGATTCCCCTCCCCCTCTCCACCGGGTCGCCGCTCTACGATGCCGCGCTCACCGATAAGCTCGTCGCCACCACGACGCTGACCGAGCCGGAGCACCTGAGCCGGGGCTGGCACCTGGTGCGGGGGGCGAGCCGCACGGAGCAGGAGGTGCTCGCCCGCCATGCGCGCCATCTGCTGAACGATTACAAGCTTCTACTGGCCCTCCATAGTTGGGAGCAGGGGGAAGAGGGGCTGACGCGCACCTTTCTTGGGGCGCTGCCCTGGGGATGGCGCTTTGCCTTCCCGACGGCGGTCATCAAGCCCGCCGCGCACCTGTTCACGGGCTGGCGGCGTGCGCTGCGCTTCCGGCTGGTGGAGGAGCCGCGCTTTCCCGCCCTTCAGGAACTGTTCAGGGAAACCCTGGCGCAGGCCCCCGGCGTTGCGATTCTCAAGTATCGGCGAACTGTCCAGGAGGCAGCGGCGCTGCTCCATTTTCGCTTCGAGGGCGAACGCGAGCGCGCTATTCACAGCCTCTGCTTTGAAAATGGGCGAAATCTCGATGCGGCGACGCTGGAGCCGATTGGCACCTACCTGCGAGCGCGCGATGCGCTCGCGCATGGTGGCGCGGCTGCGATGCTCCGCGTGCTGGAGCAGAGCCCGCACGAGATTCCGATTACCTCCTTCATGGGGCTGCTGGGCAATGCGGGGCTGAAGCTCAGCGGGGGAGCCGTGGGCGAGCGGCCCGCCCTGCGCGACTATGCCGTGCGCTGCGCGACCCCTGTGGAACTCCTGCTGCGGCTGAACGAGTGGGGCGACTGGCTGACCGAGGCGCAGGCAACGGCCCTGGCGCAGAAGGTCCGCGAGCGCGTCATTGAGCGGGGCATGGATATTCCCTTCTTCAAGGTCGTGAAGGCGTTCATGAACGCGCCGCCTCGGGCGAAGCGACTACTGCTGGAGCCGCTCTACATTCCGCTGCTCCACCATTTCGGCAGGCAGATGGCGGGGCTGCTGCCCGGTCCCGCGCCGCTGAGCTTCGTGCAGCCAGGCAACATCATCCATGTGATGAGCTTCCTGCTCTATGCCGTGCTCAGCAGCGCGATGGAGACGCGCATGATCCTGCTCTACCACGACGGGGTAGAGGAACTTCCCCCATTGCCGCTGGACGAGGTCGCGCGCCATCTGGCGGACGATGTGCAGAGCTTCCAGAGCTGGCTTCTCAGCGAGTTTGGCGGGCTGATGAGCCAGCATAGCTACCAGTACGATTACAGCGCGGTGGCTCGGACCCTCACCCGGCTGGACCCCGCCGCACCGCTCCTCCTCG
>JACCSL010000227.1 GCA_013812995.1 Ardenticatenales bacterium
CTGTTTGATGAGGCACGATGAACACAATCTTACTAACCGGGGGGTCCGGCTTTATAGGTCATTGGGTGGCAAGATTGCTCCCACCCCACCTGACGCTACGGATTCTGGCGCGGCCCTATAGCGACCTCTCGTTGCTGGACCGGGCCAATGTCCGCTATGAGCGGGTCACCGGCGACCTTCTGGACCCGACCTCGCTGCTGGCGGCCCTGGAGGGCGTTGAGGGAGTGATCCACGCGGCAGGCTACATCTCCTTTGACCGACGCCGAGCCACGCAGATACGGCTGGCCAACCTGGAGGCCACCCTGAATCTGTTTCGCGCCTGCGGGGCGCAGCGGGTGAGCCGGGTCGTCTACACCGCGAGCATCTTTGCGCTGGGCCATGCCAAGCAGGGCCTGGTGACGAGAGAGAGTGCCTTCAACGCGGGGGCGCTGCTGGACATTCCCTATGTGCAGGCCAAGCGTGAGGCCGAACTGGCTGCCCGGGACTGGATGGAACAGGGGCTTCCTCTTGTCAGGGTTTATCCGGGTCTCTGCCTGGGCCCAGAGGACCGTACACGCTCTTCCAGCAGTACGATAGGGGAGTGGCTGCGGGGGCGACTGCCCGTGCTGGTGGAGGGCGGCATCTGCTACCTGGATGTGCGCGACGCGGCAGCGGCGCATGTTGCCGCGCTCTTGCAGGGAGAGGTGGGGGCTCAATACCTGATTCCGGGCTACAACCTCACCCACTATCAACTATTTGAGCAACTGGCTCCTCTCGCTGGGAAGCAGCTACCGTGGTTGACAGTCCCGGCCCCTCTCGCAGAACTGGGCGCGGGACTACTGGAGCGTCTGATCGATCCGCCGCCCCTCTACCGTGATATGGCGCGGCTGATGCGCTATCGCTGGTGGTACGATGGTCAGAGCAGTGAGGCGGCGTTGGGCATTCACTACCGACCCCTTGAGGAAACGCTGCGTGTCACGCTCGCGGAACTGCGCGATGCTGCGACGGCGGACAAACAAAAAGAGGCGACCCAAAAGCCGCCTCTCACGGAATAGAGCGCCCGGAGGCCCACGAGCTTGAGCCGTGGGAGGAAGGGCGCGGCGCTGAAAACGCACTGCCCCCTACGGCGTGGGAGTCTGCTTTGGTTTGATAGCTGTAGCCGTCCACGCGGTGCAAGAGGCGACAGTAGCGATAACTGACGCCCTCCACGAGGGCGGTAGCCGTGCGGATGTTGAAACTGCCGGTGGTACGCACCGCTACGCGCCCGACATAGGTGCCCTGTTTCTTGCCGGTGGGTACCACCGCTTTGACGATGTCGCCGGTCTGGAAGCCCTGGACCCGTTTGCTCTGTTTGGCGCGCGTGCGGGGAAAACCAAACTTATCCATCGCACACATCTGGCGCGAGCCGTGGCCCGTGGTGTGGATGGTAAGGGGGTGCAACGTGCCGGAGGTCCAGAGCGTATCCGGAGTGCTGACCCCCACACAGGCGGCATCCAGCCAGTGCAGTTTGGGCAGAGCGCGTGTGCTGCGATTCCATTTGGTGCGTCCCCCTGTGCCGACTTCGAGCGGCAAGCCCGTTGCCAGGAGCGCCTCATACAGCGCCCAGCGCGTCGTGTTGACGGCGGCGGCATCGTGCAACGGAGCTTTGGCTTGCGCGAGGATACGCGCCAAGCGTGTCGGGTCGTGGGCCAGAAAGTCGCGCACGTCCTGCACCCCCTTGGCTTGATTGCAAGGCACGCAGGCGAGCGTGAGGTTGCTGACGCGGTGACTGCCCAACCCCCCGCGAGGCACGATGTGCTCCACCTCCAGCGGTACGTTCTGGGCGTCGCAGTAGGCACATGCTCGCCCCCATTTCTCAAGCAGGGTCGGGTAGGAGGAGCACGTTACCGTGCCCCTCCCCCCTCAGAACCGTGCGTGCGAGTTTCCCCGCACACGTCTCAAGCAGGCTGCGTTGCGTCCGCTTCATGTTTCCTTCGGCGGACGCCCTGAAAATCCGTTGTCGCAAGTTACGCACCACCCGATGGGCACGCTGCCAGTCGATAGCGTTCCATTCGGTCGGTTCCTTGGCTCCGTTTGCAGTTGGTTGCATCTAACTTACACCTCTGGTTTCGCGTAAACGGAAGAGGCATTAAGGCGAATTTCCCAATTGAAAATAGAGTTGTTCTGACAAGCCAGCGAGGGCGAGAACCCGAAGGAGCAGTTCAGGGAGAGGGGTTAAGCGCCAG
>JACCSL010000275.1 GCA_013812995.1 Ardenticatenales bacterium
AGCGGTCGCTCGCGCCCGCGAGATGGGTTTGTTGTAAGTCATCCTCACCCCCCTCGAAACAACACCCCCAACAACACCAAAGTGTCTATACACCCCACCCTTTTATAGACATACTACCTGTACATCAAGCAAATGGCACAGACGGTCAGGTGCGATCACAACAGGTGCGGGGTCATGTCAAACGAACTCAATGCAAGGACTGATCCAGACAAATCAGCGGTCTATCAAATCAGGATCAAAGGGCACCTGGGGTCCGGGTGGGCCGACTGGTTCTGGGGAGTGACCATCTCCCTGGAGGACAACGGCGATACCCTCCTGACTGGCCCCATCGTCGATCAGGCCGCGCTGTATGGATTGCTGAAGAGAGTGCGCGATCTGGGCACGCCCTTGATCTCGGTCATGCGCCTCGAACCCAGCGAGGCAGAGGCACCGGACGTCAAAGCATGACCATTGAACCGTGCCAAGCCAACCGTGGAGGAAACTCATGAAAGCAATCGTTTATCGCGACTATGGTCCGCCAGAGAGTATGACGCTGGAAGAAGTCGAAACACCGACCCCCACGGACGATGAAATACTCATCAAGATTCATGCAGCATCCGTCAATCGATCCGACTGGGAGGGGCTGATAGGGAAACCCTTGTACGCCCGCATCGGGGGACTTCGAAGACCACGTCGCCCGATACTCGGGTCGGACATTGCGGGGCGCGTTGAAAGGGTTGGCCGCAACAACCAGCGATTCCAACCGGGAGATGAAGTGTTTGGGGACATCCTGGGGCGAATGGGTGGCTTCGCCGAGTACGTCTGTGTTCGTGGCAAAACCCTGGCCCCGAAGCCAGCCAGCATGACATTTGAGGCAGCAGCGGCCATCCCACAAGCGGGCGTGATCGCCCTGAAGGGCATTCGCGATAAAGGACAGGTTCAGCCAGGGCATAAAGTTCTGATTAATGGGGCTGGCGGTGGGGCTGGTATATTTGCCCTACAACTTGCCAAACTCTATGGGGCAGAGGTGACGGGGGTGGATAACACCGGCAAGCTGGACTTTATGCGCTCGCTTGGCGCGGACCACGTTATGGATTACACCCGGGAAGACTTCACCAGGAACGGAAAGCAGTATGATCTGATCCTTGATCTGGTTGCCCATCGCTCGGCATTCGACTATCCACGGGCGCTCAAGCCCACCGGGAGTTATTTCTGCGTCGGAGGGTCGGTCGCGACGCTCCTCCAGGTGTTGCTCGTGGGGCCGTGGATCAAAAGAAGCACGGGCAAAACGATTCGGGTTCTATCAGTCCAACCTAATCGAGAAGATTTACTCTCCATCACGGAGTTTTGCGAGGCTGGAAAAGTCGTCCCGGTGATCGACAGCCGGTATCCCTTAAGCGAGGTACCTGAAGCGCTTCGGCGTGTTGGCGAAGGGCGGGCCAGGGGAAAAGTCGTTATCAGCATGGAACCAACCAAAAACCCTAACGAAGTAGAGGAAAATTGATGAAAGCGATTGTTTACCACACCTATGGCTCACCAGATGTGCTTCAACTCCAAGAGGTAGAAAAACCGACCCCCAAAGACAATGAAGTCTTGATCAAGGTTCAGGCGGCGTCCGTCAATGCGGCTGACTGGCATCTTATGAGAGCGGACCCGTTTTTGGTACGTCTGGAGATGGGGCTTCTAAAGCCGAAGAATCAGATCCTTGGAGCCGACATTGCAGGCTGGGTTGAAGCCGTCGGCAGCGATGTCAAGGAATTTCAGCCGGGCGATGCCGTATTCGGAGACCTGTCTGCCTGTGGTCGGGGCGGTTTTGCGGAGTATGTATGTGCGCCTGAAGAGGCACTGGTGTTAAAGCCAGCGAACCTCACATTCGAGGAAGCGGCCGCTGTGCCTCTGGCGGCTGTCACCGCCCTGCAAGGTGTTCGCGACAAAGGGCAGATTCAGGCGGGGCAAAAGGTCTTGATCAATGGGGCGTCGGGGGGTGTAGGGACGTTTGCGGTGCAAATTGCCAAATGGTTCGGGGCCGAAGTGACGGCTGTGTGCAGCACGAGCAAGGCGGACATGGTGCGCTCGCTTGGGGCAGACCATGTGATTGACTACACAAAAGTAGATTTCACCCAAAATGGGCATCGGTATGACCTCATTATTGCGACGAATGGCTATCACCCGATTTTGGATTACAAACGCGCCCTGACGCCCGAAGGAACGTATGTCACGACCGGGGGGTCTATGACGCAATTCTATCAATCGATCTTCCTGGGGCCATTGATTTCGATGACGGGGAGCAACAGCATGAGGAACTTACTGGCAAAACCAAACAAAAACGATTTAACTTTTATCAAAGAGCTTCTCGAAACTGGCAAAGTCACCCCTGTGATAGATAAATCTTACCCATTCAGTGAGATCCCTGACGCGATTCGCTATCTGGAAGAGGGACACGCTCGCGGAAAGGTCGTCATCACCTATTAAGCTCGACTTTGCACATCCCCCTGCCTTTAACCCGGCCACTGAATCGAGAAAGGGATATCATAGGGGAAGATTTATCGTCCATCGCCCTGTCAGACCCATATTCGTTTAATCAGGACAGGCTATTTCTTCTCTCGGAAGCCAGTATTCTGACTGCAATATGCCATGTGCAAAGTCGAGCTGAGCAAGGTTAGGTTGAACACAGTTTAGCTGAAAGTCCAACCTTACGCCCGCGCGATTCCTGCTGTCAACCCCCCTGCCTATCATGGTCATGGGATTTCTCCTTGAGGAAATGGGTGCTTGCTATACAGAGAAATGAACAAGGTTGATAAGATTGTCGTCAAAAACAGCAACACGAAAAGCATGACTCGCAGTTCTCCGCCTTGTGCGGCATTGGTGATGCCCTTGAGGGAGAGGAACGCGATGTTGAGAATAAGATAAATGCCAATAGCAGCGGCGGTTATCGACACAATTTTCTTGAACCTTTCAGATACCGCACTCGCTACCCACAAGAGTATGATGATATTTGAGGCGACTCGAAGGATCTCCAATTGATTCGTGACAGCATGAATGAAGATATCGAATAGTTGGATGGCTGCGATAGCAATGAGGAGGCCCCTCAATACTGTGAGTCTATTGGCATATTTCGACATTCAAGCTCCTTCAAGCGGATGGGTCGTTAAGCGAGGCGGTAGAGGGGAAGCGGCTCCTCGTGGCCGCGAACGGGGACCGGCCCCAGTGGTATCGCGCTCGCGCGGCACTCCGGCGGCAGTGCCTCCCAGACGCTCTCGGAGACAAGGAGGCGCGCCTCGACCTGTTTGGTCATCTGCTCGATGCGCGAGGCGAGGTTCACGACATCCCCGATGATGGTGTATTCCTGGCGATGCGCGGAGCCGACGGTGCCGGTCACAGCCTCGCCCGCGTGCAGCCCAATGCCGACGCGCGTGGTCTGGCCCCCGCTGGCATTCACGACCTCCAGCATCTCAAGGATGTCCTGTGCGGCAGCCACGGCACTGGCGCTGGCATGTTCATCATTGAGCGGGGCACCGAAGACGGCCATGAAGCCATCCCCCAGGAACTTGTTCACGATGCCCTGGTGGCGATTGACGATATCGATCATGAAGGCGAAGAGGTCATTCAGATAGGCAATGACCTCCTCGGGCGCTTTGTGCTCCGCGTACTGAGTGAAGCCGCGAATATCCAGGAACATCACACAGACGTAGCGGGTCTCGTTGGGGACTGTCTCACCCTGACGGAGAAGCTTCTCCGCCACGGCGGGGGAAACATGCTGCCCGAAGACGCGCAGGATGCGTTCCTGCTCCTCGGAGGCAGTGAGCAGCGTGGTGATATGTTGCCTGATCTGTGAGGCCACGAAGCCAATAATGAGACCATTGATGACCATGAGCCCGGCAATCTCCAGGTGGTAGATGGGCATGCTAAGAAAGCGCGGCTCAATGGCGACAGCCCCGACCTGAGCGAGGCCCATTGCGGCGACTACGCTATATTGCAGGGCGGCCCCTAACCCCGTGAAGACACTGAGCCGCCAATCCAGCCGCAGGGCAGAGAGGGAGATAAAGAGAAAGTAGATGAATACGAAGGGGGTGATCAGCGCATAGAGCGGCCCGAAGATGCTCCTGGCAACCAAGATGCCAAGCGTGGGCAGGGTGATCTCTTCAATGGCGTTCATGTAGCGTAGCACGGTGAGGCGGCGCGTGCTGTGGCTGGCCGCCGCGCCCAGCGCGTTCCAGATAATCAACTCGTAGCCCACCAGCGCGATCAGCCCCGCGCTCAACATGCCCAGGTGCAGTTGCCCCCTGAAAAGCTGCGCGAACTCTTCCGGGAAGAGGGTAAAGCGCACGAGCGCGAAAAAGAAGAGTGTGGTGAAAATGGTCGCCAGGAGCAGGACCCGTCGCCGCTCGCTCTTCAGGGTCTCCCTGGCCAGGGCCTGCTCAATGGCGGGTTCCATGTTACTCGTTGTGTGCCTCCAGCCAGACGACCTGATAGGGAATCAGAAAGAGCGGCTCGATGGCCGAGTAGGAGCCCTCGGAGATCAGGTCGGTGAAGTCATAGCCCAGTCCGTAGGAGCGCAGCCGGTTGGCATCCATCACCTGGGGGCGCTCGGAGAAGTTGTTGACGATGAGCAGCCGCTGCCCCTCGTGATGGCGCAGGTAGCCGAAGAGGTGCGGGTTGCCCGTGTCGATGACCTCCATGCCGCCATCCCAGAGCGCGCGCTGCGTTTTGCGCAGATGGATGAGCCGGGTCAACTGCGCGAAGAGCTTGCCCTCGATGCTCTCCGGATCGTGCCGCCGCTCCAGCCGCGCCCAATCCGTGCGCGGACGGTTCACCCAGCGGCTATCGTCGGCCTTGCTGGGCTCCCGCCCATAGCCATAATCGTTGCGTGTCCCGACCTCATCCCCCAGGTAGATCAGGGGGATGCCGCCGATGCTCAAGATGATGCTGTGGAGCAACAAGATGCGCTGGACGGCGGCACCGATGAGCGTCGTGTTGCCCGTCTGGAGCGCCTCCTCCAGCCCCGCCAGCGAGGCGAGCGTCCCCGCCACCCGCGCATCACCCGTGTCTGGGTTCTCCTGAAATGGCACGCCGCGCGCGAAGGAGCCCTCAAAGCAGCCCGTGTAGAAGGCATTCAAGAAGTGGCGATGGTTGTAGGGCTGAATCCCCAGATGCTCCGCGTCCGTATCGGCGAAGGACCAGCCAATGTCATCGTGAGAGCGCAGGTAGTTGACCCAGGCGCAGCCGGGCGCAAGCCGAAAGCGATGGCGCATGGAATGTTCGAGCAATTTTACATCGCGCGTGGCAAGCGCCTCCCAGAGCAGCGCCATGAGCAACGGGTTGTAGGAAAGCTGGCACTCGTCGGGGCGAATGTACTTGATGATCTCGTCCGGGTGGACGATGGCCTCTGCCTTGAAGAGCAGCGCGGGGGCAGCGATGCGGGCCAGCGCGTTGAACGCCTGGATAATCAGGTGGGCCTCGGGCTGGTTCTCGCTGTCCGTGCCCAGCCGCTTCCAGATGAAGGCCACCGCGTCCAGCCGCAGAATCTCCACACCGACATTCGCCAGGAAGAGCATCTCCTCGGCCATCGCGCGGAAGAGGGCGGGGTTCGCATAATTGAGATCCCACTGGAAGCTGTTGAAGGTGGTCCA
>JACCSL010000294.1 GCA_013812995.1 Ardenticatenales bacterium
AGGCCCGGGGTGAGCGGCGCAAGGTCCGCTCCGACTGGATGGAGCTCGAGCAGAAGCGCGGCATCTCCATCACCTCCACCGTGCTCCAGTTTCCCTATAAAGATCATGTCATCAACCTGCTCGACACGCCGGGCCACCAGGACTTCAGCGAGGACACCTACCGCACCCTGACCGCAGCGGATAGCGCCGTTATGGTCATTGACGCGGCCAAGGGAATCGAGGAGCAAACCAAGAAGCTCTTCGAGGTCACGAAGGAGCGCGGGATTCCCGTCTTCACTTTCATCAACAAGATGGACCGCCCCGCCAACGAGCCTTTGCAGCTATTGGACGAGATTGAGTCGGTGCTGGGGCTCACCCCCGTGCCCATGAACTGGCCTATCGGGGATGGCCCGGACTTCAAGGGCGTCTATGACCGCGCCACGCGCGAGGTCCATCTCTTCGGACGCACCGAGCATAACGCGACTGTTGCCCGTGTCGAGGTGAGCACGTTGGATGATCCCAGGCTGCTGGAGGTTCTCGGCGAGAGGGCGGTGGCGCAGCTTCAGGAGGATGTGGAGTTGCTGGATGGGGTGCTGCCGGAGTTCAATCACGAGGGGCTTTACCGCGCCAAAATCACGCCGGTCTACTTCGGCTCGGCGCTGACCAACTTTGGGGTACAGCTCTTCTTCGACAGTTTCGTGGAAATGGCTCCCATGCCCGGCCCACGCCGCACTGCCGATGGCGAGGCACTGGTTCCGGCTATTCAGGACAATTTTTCCGGATTTATTTTCAAAATCCAATCGAACATGAATCCTCAGCACCGCGATTCCGTCGCCTTCCTGCGCGTCTGCTCCGGCCGCTTCGAGCGTTCGATGGTGGTGCGCCACCCGCGCGAGGGCAAGGATGTGCGGCTCAGCAGCAGCCACCGTCTCTTCGCGCAGGAGCGCGAGACGGTCGAGGAGGCGTATCCGGGCGATGTGATTGGCCTCGTCTCCTCCGGGCAGTTCGCCATCGGCGACACGCTCTGCACGGGGCCGGACGTCGCCTTCGAGCCGATGCCCCGCTTCCAGCCGGAGCACTTCGCGCGCCTCATCCACACGGACACGAACCGCTACAAGCAGTTCTGGAAGGGACTTTCTCAGCTACAAAAGGAGGGAGCCATCCAGGTCTTCTACCAGCCCAGCCAGGTGAGCCGGGAGCCAGTGCTCGCGGCGGTGGGGGAACTCCAGTTCGACGTGGTGCGCTTCCGCCTGGAGAGTGAGTACAACACGGAGACGCGCATGGAGCGGCTGCCCTACACCGTGGCCCGCTGGGTCGATGCGCCGCAGGAGATCATCGACAAGCTGCCCTGGAGCAACAATGCCCTGCACCTGGAGGATGCGAAGGGGCGCACCGTCGCGCTCTTCCGCACGGAGTGGATGTTCAACTCTTTCCGCGACAGCTATGCCAAAGACATTCCCTTCCGCTCCATCCGCGATCTCGAACTGGCGCTGACCGAGTGACTTCCTTACCCACAACCGCATCGGATATTCTTGTCGTACGATGGTCCGATCTGGAACCGTTCTATCAGACATTAGAGACGCAAGCACTGACTGAGGAGAACGTCGCTCAATGGCTAAAGGCATGGACGGCGGTGAGTGAAGTGGTAGAAGAGGCGGAGGCGCGCTGTTTCATCGCGACGACGTTAGATGCCCAGGACAAGGAGGCGCAGCAGCGATACCAGACCTTTTTGAGCGTTACCCAGCCCGCTATCCATGCGGCCGAGCAGCAACTCAAGCAAAGGCTATTGAATAGTGGATTGGTACCGTCAGGGTTCGAGCTGCCACTTCGCAACATGCGCGCTGAAGCCGCCCTCTTTCGCGAGGCCAACTTGCCCCTCCAGGCTGAGAGCCGCACTCTGGCAGCCGAATATATGCGCCTTCTTGGCGCGCAGAGCATCCCGTGGGAGGGGGAGGAGCTACCCATCACTCATGTCCCTCTCCTCTGCCAGGCCCCTGACCGCTCGCGGCGCGAGCAGGCGTGGCGGGCGGGCGCGGCCCGACAACTGACAGACCGTGAAGCCATTAATACCCTGTGGGGCCGCGCGATGCCACTGCGGGCGCAGATGGCCCACAATGCCGACCTACCGGACTATCGCGCCTATCGCTGGCAGCAATTGTTCCGCTTTGGCTACACCCCGGATGACTGCAAGGACTTTTATCAGGCTGTGGAAGAGATTGCACTACCTGCCGCCACGCGCCTCTGCGAGAAACGACGCCAGCAGCTAGGCGTGACGGAGTTGTATCCCTGGGATATGGCCGTGGATCCGCTTCAGCGCCCCCCACTTCGCCCCTTCCAGAACGTTAATGAGTTGGAGGATCGAGTAGCAACCATTATTCGGCAGGTAAGCCCACTCTTGGGGGACAACTTTGATACACTCCGCAAAGATGGCCTGCTTGACCTGGGCAGCCGCCTTGGCAAAGGGGGAGGCGGGTACTCCATCCCGCTGCGTGCGTCAAAGCGCTCTTTCATCTTCATGAATGCCACAGGTCGCCACCTGGATGTTCAAGTGTTGCTCCACGAGGCGGGGCACACCTTTCACTCTTTCGCCACACACTCGCTGCCCTACTTCCAACAGCGAGATGCGGGGATCGAATTTCGCGAGACTGTCGCTATTGCAATGGAACTTCTCGGGACTCCATACCTTGCTGCGGCGCAGGGTGGTTTTTACACGGAATCAGAGGCAGCACTTGCTCGTCTCCAGCACCTGGAGCGTATGCTATTCCTTTGGCCCAGCATCGCCCAGGTCGATGCCTTCCAGCACTGGGTCTATGAGAACCACGAAACGGCGCTGGACCCTCATACCTGTGATGCCACATGGGCGGCGCTGGAGCAGCGTTTTAACCCAGCCATTTCGTGGCAGGGATTGGAGCAGGAACAGAAAATTGGATGGCAGCAGAAACTCCATATCCATATTCAACCGTTCTACTACTTCGAGTATGCCCTGGCGCAGTTGGGCGCGCTCCAGATATGGCGCAACCACCTGCATAACCCGCTTCAGGCGGTTACCCAGTACCAGGAGGCAATGACTTTGGGCGGCACCATGCCACTCCCTACTCTTTATCAAGCCGCCGGAATCCGTTTTGCCTTCGATTCGGACACCCTGCACACCCTGATTACCTTCGTCGAGCACACGATTGATGAACTCGAGAGCCAGCTCGGCTAGCGCTTTTCCAGCGCCTCGACGTAATCCTTAGCCTCCTTGAGCCCCATCCCGGTCTCCTCGCGTACGCGCTTCACCGCCTCGATCTTCTTTCCCCGCGCCAGCAAGGCACGCACCTCCTCGTCCAGGGGCATCAGCGCCTCGACATAATCCTTGGACTCCTTGAGCCCCATCCCCGTGATCTCACGCACCCGCTTGATCGCCTCAAGCTTCTTGTCCTGCGCGACCAGCCTCTGAATCTCCTCATCCGGTACCAGCCCGGTAGGGGGCGGCAAGGGTATTTCCACGTTCGGCCCTGGCTCCGCGCCGCCGCGCCTAAGAATAAACACGGCTGCTCCAAAGAGCAGAATTAGCAAGGGCAGTAAGAACAGAATCATCGGGTTAGTTGTTTCCGTTTCCAAGAAGGAACCTTCTTTCTCTGATACTTCAGGAAACCATACTCCGGCGCGCCCGGATGAGGAACGCGCTCGCCTGCTCGTAATCGGGCCGCTCAGGAAGACGCGTGGCACGGAATGCCTCCTCGAACGCCTTGTGCAGCTCCAGCCGCCAGCGATTGACCTCCTCCCACGCCAGCTCCTCGTTGCGGATGGCAAGGAGTGTCTCGCGATGTTCCCCCACATCCACGACCACAAAGCCCGCGCGCAACACCGTAATCCCAGAGAGCAGCAGTCGGATCAGGTGCATTGCGTGTTTCGGTTTGATCTGCCCCTTGTTACGCAGATCCTGTTCCATCTTTTTGAACTGTGACATCACATAGCCATTGTATGTCTGGTAGACCAACCTGGAGAGAAAAATCGTGCGTATATCCAGAAGTTCCTGAGCCAGCGGCGTTATTGTCTCTACCAGCGGGCTGTAGAGGCACTCCAGCGTGTTGGGGTTGGCCTTCAGGGCAAGCAGGATAAATTTCTGCAACTCCCAGTAGGTTTCCTCAGTCTCCTTGCTTTCCAACTGCTCAGGTACCCCGTAGAGCGACCAATGCAGCTCGGCTGGCGGCAGGTAGATACCGCGCCGGTCTGTGTCGGAGGCTTCCTGGTTCAGCCCGTACGCGCGCGAGCCCACCACACAGCGGTAGATGATGTAGTCGCCCAGGCCAAACTCCGCCAATGGGGCATCGTCGGCTCCCAGCCCCTCGCGCTGAAAATGCTTGCGGATGGAAAGCTGCGCTCGCCGCACTGCCATCTCCTCGCCGTCTGGGAAGCGCACGCGGTAGCTATGGCTCTCATCGGTGGGGGCATGAACGACCACGCCCACGGAACCGCTTGGGCGCGCGGCCTCGCCCGGCGCGCGGGGGAGCTCCACGCGCGTGACGACCTGGGTGCCCACGGGTATCGCGAGAAGAGGAATTGTCGGGGTATCGTCAGACATTGAGTATTTTCCTGGGGCTGTCACGGTGCTTCCTACTTTGGCGCGATGCTACTACAATTCTTGCAAATATAGAATCAAGGTTCAGGAGCAAGCATGATGGAATGGGAGCAGCAGGAAGCATTGAATGAGCGACGACCTTTGTCGCCCCTCCAACGGATGCTCATTGTCAATGTCCAGCGGGCGGCGACGTGGGCAGCGCGCCACTGGCTTTTTATCATCAACGGCTTCTGGGGGTTGCTGCTCTTCGGCTCGCTCCTCCCGCCGACCCTCATGGCCCTTGGCCTGGAGGGACCGGGGAAAGTCACCTATGCCATCTATAGTTTCACCTGCCACCAGTTGCCGGAGCGCTCCTACTTTCTCTTTGGGCCGCAGGGCGTTGTGACCACCTACGGGAAAGAAGAGGTCGTTGCGGCGGGCGCGGATGACTCGAACCTGCTGACGCTGCGCCAGTATGTCGGCTCGCCAGAGATGGGATGGAAGCTCGGCTTCTCCGACCGCATGGTGTCGATGTACGGCGGGGCGTTCCTGGCGGGGATCCTCTTCTGGTTGGGCTCGCGGCGCGGGCGCATGAAGCCCATCCCCATCGTGCTGATGCTGCTGATGATTGCGCCAATGGCACTGGATGGCACCAGCCACATGATTTCAGAGATTTCAACGCTAGGCTTCCGAGAGAGCAACGCCTGGGCCATGCCCCTCTTCGGCGCACAGAGCCCGGAGTTCTACGCGGGCACGGAGTTTGGCTCCCTGAACTCCATCCTGCGCCTCGTCACCGGGCTGCTCTTCGGCACCGGCATGATGCTCTTCGCCTATCCCCTCATCGGCTACAGCTTCGACGATCTCTCCGCCGAGGCAGAGGAAACCCTGGCCCGCAACCAGGCAAGAATGGCAGCGATGAAAGCGGGGCAGTAAAGAGGGAAAACCTTAATCAACATACAGAAGCGAGAGGTATGGATAACGCTTATACTCTATAGGGGCGTTATCCGACAACTACCTCACGGTAGCCCAGCGGCTGGAAGTCCCCTGGCAGCTCCGCCCGATTCAACCCCACCGTTTCGGTGCGGTCGATTTCGATGCGCGCCCGGCGCGGCTTTTGTGGCTGTGGGGGTGTCCGCTCGGCGCGTGGCTTCGTCACGGGGTCCTCACTCGCACGCGGCGGCTGGTTGGCCTTGAACTCGGGGCCTCCCTTTTGCCCTTTGAGACGGTTAATCTCGTCGCGTAGCGCTTGGTTTTCCGCCCGCAAGACCACGATTTCCGCTTCCAGCACTTCAATATGCGCAAGCAGCCGTCCGAGGAGGATCGCCATTTCGGGCTCCAGATTCAGTTGGCTTAGGTCGAGGATTGTACAAAGTGGAACCCAGAGAGTTAGCAAGGGTGTCAACTGATACCCTGCCAGGAGTATTCCAGGATGTGCTAGTCCGCCCTAAACAACTCTTTCTGCTATAACCGGACAATCAGCTGAATTATACAGTTCAAATAGACTGGAATTACCTGACCCCCAACAGTAAGGATTAACCTATGTCACAAGAAAACGTGCTGCCGCGCAGCGAAATTGCTCTGGAACATACCTGGAACGCGACCAGCATCTACCCATCGACAGAGGCGTGGGAGCAGGAGCGCCAGGCCATTCTGGACCTCGTCCCGACCCTTCAGCACTTCCAGGGCCACCTGGGGGAAAGCCCCGCCCGGCTCGTGGAGTGGTTCGAGGCGTCCGAGACGCTAACTCGTCGCCTGATGCAACTCTACGCCTACGCCAGCATGTCGTACGAGGTCGAAACCACGAACCAGGCTGCGCGCGTCATGGAGGACCAGGTGATGGGCCTCTTCGGGCGACTCGCCGCGACGGCCGCCTTTGCGGAGCCGGAACTCCTGGCAATCGGCGAGGAAACCCTGCGCCGTTGGGTCAGCGATGAGCCGCGCCTGAAGCTCTATGAGCATTACGTCGATGTGCTCCTCCGACTGCACGCGCACATCCGCTCGGCCGAGGTCGAGGAACTTCTCGGCATGGTGACCGACCCCTTTGCCACCGCCTCTTCGACGTCGCGCATCCTGACGAACGCGGACATGACCTTCCGCCCTGCGACGAATGAGAGCGGAGCCTCGGTTCCTGTGGTCCAGGGGAATCTGGATTTCCTGGTTGCCAGCCCGGACCGCGAGCTGCGCCGCACCGCCTGGGAAAGCTACGCCGACAGCCACCTGACCTTCAAGAACACGCTTGCCAATGGCTTGACTGCGGCGGTCAAACAGGACGTGCTCATGGCACGCGCCCGCCGCTACGATTCGGCCC
>JACCSL010000306.1 GCA_013812995.1 Ardenticatenales bacterium
CTCGGGGAGTTGAGAGAGTCCGAGACCACGCAATTCATGGTGAAAACCGCGCCAAGACGTACGAGTAGCAGGTCGATATCCACCAGCGGCTGGGCGCGGTCCGGGAAGTGGCGTCTGGGGCAAGGAGTAAGCATGGACGAGGCGGTGGCCCTGGCGCTGGGCGAGGAGAGAGCGAAGCCGTAGTGTGGAACTCTGTCAGCCCTGGTCGCGTATCGCCAAACAATCCTCCATCGAATCCACTCAGAAAGAAGGTGCTCGATGAGTTCCGACCTCTTGGCCCGACTGTCTCCCGAGGAGCGCCAGCGCTATCTCCTGACGCTGCTTTTCCACTACCTGAGCGAGGAAGACGACAACGCAAATGTGGTCCTGGCGAGCCGGGAACTCTCCGTGTTCCTGGTCCAATCGCCCGAGGACTGCCACCTCCAGGTATGTTTCCTGCGCCAGTCCGTACCACTCACCCTCTCGGGGCACTCGTATGTCTTCGTGGGCGAGGGGCGCTTTTGTCTGCACCAGAGTGGCGCGGTGTCCCAGGTTACCTTTGTCGAACCATTCGACCCGCCGGAAATCGGGCCGCTGCTCCGTCATGCCGTGGCCCAGCAGGTGCTCATACGGCTGCTGGAGGCGTTCCATCGGGAGCAGGAAGCCTATGTGGCGCGCACCTTCCCCCAATTCCATAAGGCAAGCATTCAGCCCACCAAACGCATACCTTGAGAGGAGAGCACACGATGGAGAGGGAAAAACTGGCTCAGTTGTTGGATCGAATGGCCAACGGAGACACGGAGGCCCATCAGACGCTCCTCGACTACATCATGCAGCAGCCCGAGGGGATTCGACTTCTGGCATACGAGGCACTCCGGGACGGGGGCGATGATACCTACGAGCAACTGATGCTCACCCTGGCCGATGACCCGAACTTGGTGGTGCGCGCCGCCACGGGCCGCCAACAGGAAACCGAAACCGAGCGGTTGGGGGAGTTACACCCTATCGCGCAGCAGGCAGAGCGGGAATGGCAGGCGCAGGCGGGCGGGCATCAGCCTCCCCAGCTACTTCTGGACACCCTGCGCACCGGCGAGCGCGCCGCGCGCGTGCAGGCCGCCCGTGCGCTGTCCCAATACGCCGACCCCAGCACCGTCACCGCGCTGGTCGCCGCCCTGCGCGGCGGGGAGCGCCACGTAGCCGCCGCTGCCGTGGAATCGCTGCAACTACTTGGCGAGATTGCTGTGCCGGCGCTCGTTGCCCTGCTCCGCGACCCCGATGAGCAGATCCGCTGGTCGGCCACGAAGGTGCTGAGCACCACAGCCAACGGTCACGCGGTGCCCGGCCTCGTCCAGACGCTGGAGGATCAAAATTATGGGGTTCGCTGGCTGGCAGCCGAGGGATTGGCGCACGCGGGCAAAGCCACGCTCGTTCCCCTGTTGCGCCGCCTCACCGAGGAAAAAACCTCCGCCTGGCTGCGGCAGGGAGCCTGGCACGCGCTGAACAAACTCAATGTGCATGGCGACGAGGAGCGCCGCCACTACAAGCAGCTCGCCGACACGCTCAAGCGCAGCAGCAGCGCCGCCATTCCCCCACTGGTCCGCGCTGAACTGCGCCGCCTGGGCGAGGAGGCGTAAAGCGAGGAGCGATTTTGAGTCCTTCGCCAATTTGTGACAGACTGAGGGGTCAGTCGAAATGCCTCAAAATCCACTCACAATAAGGTGGGCTTTCTCGCCCTTACGTCTGTAAGAGCCTAACCCCTCCCTCGCGCGGCAGCTTCCGGCAAGCCGGAAGCTGCCGCGCATGTCGAACGTTTCTGCTTCTGACGGAATTTGTGGTTTGGAAGAGGGGAAGCGTGCCAGCGAAGCCCTCTCCCCCACGTCGTTGCGCTCCGTGGCCCCTCTCCCGACATCGGGAGAGGGGCGGCCGAAGGCCGGGGAGAGGGCCATCCCGCAGAGCCATGACTCAACCACAAATTCTATTAGAACCAGGTACGTTTTTCGTAAACTTCCACTTTTGGAGTCTTTATGTCTACCAGTGTCCCGATTTATGTCAACAATCAGCCCTTCTTCGGGCGCGTGGAGGAGCAGAAACAGTTCCGCCAGGCGCTGGCAGAGATGCGCACCCCGCCGCGTGACGAGACGCTGCCCTATATTTTCCTCCTCTTCGGCGATGGCGGCATTGGCAAGACCACGCTCGTGCGCCGCTTCCGCGACATTGCCACCGGCGAGCGGCCCTTCAAAGAAAGCTTCCAGGTGCTCTACCTGGATTGGGAGCAGGAGCGCTGGCGGCCCCCCTTCCAGGGCGGGCGCGAGCATGTCAGTGCCGAGGCAGTGTTCGACGCGCTGCACGACGCCGCCACCCTCGCCCGCGCCGTCCGGCGCACATACCCCAACTCCGCCAACCCCAGCTCGGCTTCCACCCAGCCGGCTGCTAAGAAACCTTGGCGTTTCTTCCCCCGTGAAGGAGGCACTTCGCCTTCTGGAGTTGCTTTTGAGAAGCCCTGATTTGAAGGCGATTCCACCTATCAAGGCCACTCCCTACCTCGTCGCCCCTCAGCCCGCTATCCCCAGACCATAGACTCATGCTATCATTTCACCGGAAGATAACCACTCGTGCAAGGAAGAGATCACATGGTAAGTATCAAAGTAAGACTCTGGGGAGAGGCTGAGGAGGTCAAAGAGGCCAGTCAGAGATTGGGCACGGTGATGTCCGTTGTCGATGAGTCTGTACTCTTCGCCGGGCGACGCGGGGGCAGCGAGGTATGGCAGTCGGTGACCGTGGACCTCCCGGTACAGGCCCCGGAGAACGAAATGCTGTCTGTTTTTGCCCGTCTGCTCTGCCGGGAGCACACCACGCCTGAAGCCTGGGAGCATATCTTCCAGAATCTGGCAATGAGTCCGGGCGTGCAGACCTTTCTCCAGATGCTCGCCAGCACGCGGGCGGGCCGCATCATGCTCCAGGAGCAGCGAGCTGCCTGGGCCCTCAAGGGCGAGGAGCCGCCCTGGGAACCGGTGTTAGGGCCGATTGACCTGGAATCGTTATGACCTGAGCCTCCAACCTGCATGAGGTGCGAAAGATGAATAAAGTGATTATGGTGGTCTGCGATGCCCTGCGCGATGACACCGCCGCCGCGACTATGGGCTATCTGCAACATATCGTCGAGGTGAAGCACGCCAGCCGCTACACCGTCATCGCCGAGTTACCCACGATGTCGCGCCCGCTGTACGAGACGCTGCACACGGGGGTGCCCTGTAGCCAACATGGTGTGACGAACAACCAGATCGTGCGCCGCTCCATCATGCCCAACGTGTTTGAGTTGGCGCGGGCAGCGGGCAAGGTCACGGCGGCCTCCGCCTTCTACTGGTACTCGGAACTGTACAATCGCGTCCCCTACGACCCGCTGGCAGATGGCGAGGTAGACAACCCCGACCTTGCCATCCAGCACGGGCGCTTCTACATGAGCGAGAGCTACCCCGACCTGGAAGTGTTCCTGGCGGGCGGGATGCTGCTGCGCCGCTTCGCCCCCGATTACCTGCTCATCCACCCGATGGCGATGGATTATATCGGGGAGCGCTTCGGCTCCGATTCCAGCGAGTATCGCAATAATGCCATTGTCCAGGACCAGATCATGGCAAATCTCATCCCGCCCGCGCTCCAGGCAGGCTACACAATTCTCGTCACAGCAGATCATGGCATCAGCACGGACAAAACGCATGGTGGAACGCTACCAGCGGTTCGCCATGTTCCGCTTTATTTTATCCCCGCCGATGGCAACGCACGGGGCGACACGCGCGAGAGTGTCACGCAGTGTCGCATCGCCCCCACACTCTGCCACCTCCTGGGAATGGAAACGCCCCCCACGATGACGGAAGCGCCTATTCTTCCCGCCTGAGAGCGCACTATCAGGAGAGATGAAAGA
>JACCSL010000250.1 GCA_013812995.1 Ardenticatenales bacterium
CGCCGACTCCGGGGGGGAACGGGTGCCGTCATCGTGGTTCCCCTGCTGCTGAAGGGGCAGGTTATTGGAACCATCATCACCATCAATCACATCGATCAGCGCGCCTTCACGCAGCAGGATGTCGAGATGCTCATGGCGCTCACTGCTCACGCCGCAACCGCCATTGAGAATGTCGAGTTGGTCAGCAAAACGACCAACTGGGCCCACACCCTCGAACAACAGGTGGCACAACGAATGCGAGAACTGGAACGACGCGCGACACAAATCTCGACCGTCGCAGAGGTCGCGCGCGTGGTAACCTCCCTGCTGGACCCGGAGCAACTCATCGCGCAGGTGGTCGACCTGATCCAAGAGCGCTTTGGGTTCTATTATGTGGGGCTTTTTCTTCTGGATGAGAACGGTGAGTACGCGGTGCTCAGCCAGGGCAGCGGCGAGGCGGGCCGCCTGATGAAGGAGCGTGCCCACCGCCTCCAGGTGGGTGGGCAGTCGATGGTGGGCTGGGTAAGCGCCAACAAGCGGGCGCGCATCGCCCTTGATGTGGGCGAAGAGTCTGTCCACTTTGCCAACCCTCTGCTGCCCGGCACGCACTCCGAGGTAGCCCTGCCGCTGCACATCGGTGGGCAGATTCGGGGCGTGCTGGATGTCCAGAGCACGGAGGTGGCCGCCTTCGACGAGAGCGATGTGGCCGTACTCCAGAACATGACCGATCAGGTCGCCGTGGCGCTGGAGAATGCACGGCTCTACACGGCCGTCCAGCAGGAGCTGGTCGAGCGACGGCAGGCAGAGGCCGCGCTGCTCGCCCAGAAGCAACTCTTCGAGAATCTCGTGGCCATCGCACGGGCCACCGTCGAGCGCCCCGCCCTGGAAGACACCTTGCAAAACGCGCTGGTGGTGACCACGACACTGACGGGGGCCAAGCAGGGCAGTATCTTCCTGGTGGATGAAGAGGGGGTCGTCACCCATAGCATCTTGGGGCGGACAACCGAGCGCGGCGAGCAATCCAGCATCGTCGGCAAGGTCATGAAGTCCGGGCTGGCGGGCTGGGTCATCCGGGAGCGGCAACCCGCGCTGATCAGCGATACCTACGAGGACCAGCGCTGGCTCCTCCTCCCCGATGCCCCCTTCATGGTCCGCTCGGCGCTGGCCGTTCCGGTGATGAGTGGCGGCTCGCTCGTGGGCGTCCTCACGCTCCAGCATGAAGCGCCGCACCACTTCAACCTGGAGCATCTCTCGCTCATGCAGGCCGCCGCCGACCAGATGGCCCTGGCGCTGCGGAACGCGCAGATGTACGAGGAGCAGCGCGACCTCGTAGATCAGCTCCTCGCGGCGAAGGAGTCAGCGGAGGCCGCCAACCGGGCAAAATCGGACTTCCTTGCGACGATGAGCCACGAGTTGCGAACGCCATTGACGGCGGTCCTGGGTATGACCAACCTGCTGCTAAACACCCCTGTGACCCCCGACCAGAAAGAGTATGCGGAGACGATCCTCACCAGTGGCGATGCCCTCCTCTCGCTCATCGACGATCTGCTGGACTTTTCCAAGATTGAGGCGGGCAAGCTGGAAACCGAGCAGCAGCCCTTCGATCTACGCGCGTGCGTCGAGGCGAGCCTTGATCTCGTCTCGGCCCGTGCGGCCGAGAAGGGACTGGCCTTGGCCTACAAGGCCGACAGTGCCATTCCTGGCACGCTCATCGGGGACATGGCCCGCCTGCGCCAAGTGGTGGTCAATCTGCTGGGCAATGCGGTTAAATTCACGGAGCAGGGTGAGGTGCTACTGACAATCTCGGCAACGCCCCTCGCCTCCCCCGGCGAGCGGCAGGGCGAGGGCGCGGAGTGGTACGAGCTGCATTTTGCCGTCAAAGATACCGGGATCGGCATCCCGGCGGAGCGGCGTGGGCATCTCTTCAAGGCATTTAGCCAGGGTGACGCTTCCATGACGCGCCGCTATGGGGGTACCGGGTTGGGGCTGGTCATCAGTCGCCGCCTCACCGAGTTGATGGGTGGGCGCATGTGGGTGGAAAGCGAGGGGGTTCTCGGACAGGGCTCGACCTTCCACTTCACCATCCAGGCGCAGGCCACCACCGCCCCGCCCCCCGCCTACCTGCTCCCGGAGCAACCACAACTGCGCGGCAAGCGACTCCTGATTGTGGGCGAGAATGCCATGAGCCGCTCCATCCTGAAAGAGCAACTCCAGGCATGGGGCATGGTGCCACAGGAGAGTGCCTCCTCCAGTGATGCGCTGGAGCTGCTCCGGCGGGGCGCACGCTTCGATGCGGCCATCCTGGATATCGAGGTGCAGGGTGAAGAGGTGGACAGTCTGCTCCTCGCCGCGCAGATTCGCCAGCAACGGGATTCGCAGTCGCTCCCGCTCGTTCTGCTGACCTCCGTGGCACGGCGGGAGGCAGCGGCAGGCGCGCAGATCCAATTCGCCGCCGCGCTCAGCAAGCCGATTAAACCGTCGCATCTCTATGATACGCTAGTGGGCCTCTTGGTAGCCCAGGCAGAGCATGTGCCAGTGCCCTCCTCCGCGCCGACCCGCGCGATAGCAGCGCTCCCGACCCTGGACCCCGAGATGGCGCAGCGCATCCCCCTGCGCATCCTCATGGCAGAGGACAACGTGGTGAATCAGAAGTTGACCCTGCGTATCCTCAAGCATCTGGGGTACCAGGTGGATGTGGCACAAAATGGCGTAGAGGCACTGACAGCGGTACAAGAGCAGAGCTATGATGTTGTGCTCATGGATGTGCAGATGCCCGAGATGGACGGCCT
>JACCSL010000349.1 GCA_013812995.1 Ardenticatenales bacterium
GCCTCTAGCAGCGCCAGCACGCGGTAGGCCGCCGCGCGGCCACGCGGGTCTACCTCGGTCATCTTCGCCTGCGCGCTGGCAAGGAGCACCGCGCGAGTGTCCGGTTCCAGGTCTGTCACCGTCAGCCCCTCGCCATTGCGCAGGATCACCTGCAAGGCCACCTCCGGGCTCACCGGGGCCAGCCACTGCGCCACGCGGTTGGGGCCGCGCGCCCCCTCCCCCAGGAACTCCCCCAGGATGACGGTCGTCTCGCGCCACACCCCTGCCTCCCACCATGTTTTCCCGAAGAATCGCAGCGGGGGTTCCCCGCCGTCCATTGCCTCCAGCAGGGTGCGCGCGGCGAAATATTCCTGCAAGAGTTGGTGGCTGAAACGAATGTCTTCTCCCTCCACCACCAGCAGGTTGGCGGCGATGGCGGCAGCTATCAGGTCGGGGGCCGGGTCGAGGTCCGCCATTGGGATCACGGTTCCGGCGGCGTCCTGCATAGCGCGCGCGACGCGGACCAACGCCTCCTCGATGGTTGCCTGTTCCGGCCATATCTCGCCCCGCTGCACAGCGTACCATGCCTCGCGTTCCAGCAGTTTGCTGATGAAGCCCTTGAAAAGCTCCGCCCGGCTGCCCGGTAGTTGTCGCTCCCCCTCCACGTACACCCAGCAGAGCAGGTGCGACATGAACGGGTTGCGGCAGAGCGGAATCAGCCGCGCCCCCTCGCGGTGAATGCGCTGCCAATCTCGGTAGCCTTCATCCCAAGAGTAGACACCTTTCCACTCGTGCCCCGCCTCCCAGAAGCGTGCTTCCTCCCCGTGTTCCGCCACCTTCTGCCAGAAGCCCAAGAGCCCCGCGCTGCCCCCCATCGTATGCCACAACGCCTCGCCCGTCTCCGCACCCAGCCGCCTACGCAGCACCTCACGAATCTGCGGCGGCGTCAGGTCGCGCAGGTAGAGTTGCTCCAGGGGGCGTAGCGTGCCCAGGTCATCCTGGTAGTCGCGCACACGGCAGGAGAGCACGAAGCGCGGCTTGTCCGTCAGATACCGCCGCACCTCCCCTACGAGATCGCGCTTGTCCAGCGGGGAGTGGCGCGGCATCTCGTTCAGCGCGTCCAACAGGAAGAGGACGCGGCCCTCCGCAATGAGCCGCTCCAGGTAGGGGCCAAGCACCCCCGCCTCCGCGCAAACAAAGTCCGCGAAGCTCTGGCGCGCTTCCTCCGCCATGCCGCTGAAGTGGCGCAACTCCACGAAGATCGGCACATGGGCCGACTGCCCCGCGTGCCAGAGAGCGGCATAGTCCAGCGCCAGTTGGCGCAGCGTCCAGCTTTTCCCGCTCCCCGGCTCGCCCAGCAGCACCCCCCGCGCGACCGTGAGCAGTTTCTCGCGCACACTCTCGACAGGCGCGCGCGCCGCCGTATCGTGCGCAGAGTGCTCCCCATCGAGCGCCACATGGCCCAGCCCAATGCCCAACACCGCCTGAAGTTCCTCGCGCCCCCGTCTGCGCCCCGCCCCGCGCGGCAGCATCGCCGCAGGCAGTGTCGTCTGCTCCCCGGCCAGGTCCACATACTCACGCGCCGTCAGCGCAAAGTCATAGACTAGCTCATCAAAGTAGAAGGCGACGATCTCCTCCAGCGTGGCCGCGCTCGGGTCCAGCCCCGCCTCCGCAATGATGGCGCGTGCCTCCTCGTAGGCGCACAGTTGCCCCAGGTAGCTGGCGAGTTCCCCCGCATGGTCGCCCCCGCCCAGGTCCGCGTGCAGCACCTCCAGGTAGACCAATAGTGCCCACTCGCTGCCCGCTGCTCCGCAGCGCTGGCCCTCCAGCGCACGTACCAGCCGCGTAACATACTGGGGTTGCGTCTCCCGCTCCAGCGGCGCGAGCGCCTGATAGGGGCCACGATCCTGGTGAAAGGCCCAGTCCACCAGCCGCTCCCGCTCGGCGGCGTCCCGCAGCAGGGGTAGGTCGCTCAGGAAGCGCACCAGCGCGCGAAAGAGTTCTGTGCTCAGTTGCATCACTCACGTCCTCACTAATCAGTTCAACATCAAATCAAACGTAGGGTGCTCGCATCCACCCCTGGTTGCACCAGCAACTGCGGAATGGACTTTTCTGCCGCGAAACGCATGGCGAGCTCGTTGCGGCCCAACTCGAAGGCCGTCTGCACTGACTGTCCAAAGCCCAGCCCCCGATAAAACCCGGCGGCGAAGCGGCGCGCGACCTCATCTGACACATTCTGGCTCATCCCCACCACCC
>JACCSL010000355.1 GCA_013812995.1 Ardenticatenales bacterium
GTGACCCGCTTGAGCTGCCCGAAGAGGTGCAGCTTCGGCTCCTCGCCGGGGTCGCGGTACTTGGTGTAGAGCAGATATTTGGTCAGACGATAGAGAATCTCGGACTGCCGCATGTCGCCCAGGTGCTGCAACGTCATATCCACGCCCTCGCCGATGATGCCCTGGTTGTGTGTCACCGAGGGACCGACGAGATGCGGCGTCAGCGTCAGCGCGGAATCCTCGCTGAAATGAGCAACGAGGCGATCCTCGGGCAACTCCACGCGGTAGCCCTCGACCCTGGGAAAAAGAATCTCCAGGTGGTCGCGCTCGGGACGCACCGCCTGCACACTGATGGTTCGCTTGGGGGCCGTTGGCCGCACGATGACGGGCTGCGCGGTAAAATCAAAGGGGATGCCGAAGACATCGGCGTACTCCACATTGAACAAGCCCTCCTCGTTCAACTCATAAGATTGCCGCCGCAGCGCGCGCCCGACGACCTGCTCGCAGAGCAACTGCGTGCCAAACGCGCGCACGCCCAGGACGTGGGTCACGGTTTGAACGTCCCATCCCTCGCTCAGCATCGAAACCGACACCACGCAGCGCACCGATTCCCCCAGGCGATCCTCCTTGCCCACGGTGTTCATCACCTCGCGCAGCAGTTCCTGGTCGGAAATCCCCTCGCCATCGGCCAAGTTGCCGCTGCGCTCCACAATCTCGCGGCGGAAACGCTCTATTTCATCCGAGGCCATCGCGCGGAAATCCTTGTCCAGCGCGTCCCCCGACTCCAACTGCTCGCTGTCGATGAGCAGCGTGCGCGGGCGGCCCAGGCGATTGCCATACTCGTCGAAGTTGCGAAAGAGGCGCAGCCGCCCCTCGTGGTACGTCTCGCTCTCGCCATCCTCGCCCACGCGATGGAAGCCGCTGATAAAATCATGGACCAGCTTGGAAGTCGAGGTGTTGTTGCACACCACGATGAAAACCGGCGGCACACGAATCCCGACCTCCTCCCAGCTTTCATAGGTCTTCTCGTAGTGCCCATACAGCGCCTCCAGCGCCGTCTGAAGCTCAGCGGGCAGGCTGAGGGGGTCCAGCGTGGCCGTTTTGCCGCGCCCCTTCTTGGGCATCTTGCTGCGAATATGCTCCCAGAGGTTGCGAAACTTGGGCATCTCACCGCCGGGAATGTTGTCCGCCACGGGCACACGCGGCAGCTTGACGATGCCACACTCGATGGCATCCATCAGCGAGAAATCGCTGACCGTCCAGGGGAACAACGTCCCCTCGACATAGCCGGAGCCGCGCAGGAAAAAAGGCGTCGCGGAGAGATCGTAAATCGTGCGAACGCCCAGCTTGCGCTTCACCGTCTCGATGCCGGAAATCCAGAGGCGCGCGGCCTCATTGTTGCGCTTCGCCTCGTCCTTTTCGTCGCCCTTCAACTCGTCCAACTCGTCATTTTGCGGGCGCTCGCGGTAGCAGTGGTGCGCCTCGTCATTGAGCACGAGGATATTTTTCATCCCCATGAGGTCCGGCATCACCCGCTGGAGCATCTGCCCCTCGCTCTCCATCGTTTGCAGCTCGGGGCCGCGCCCCTGAAGCAGCGCGCGCCCGCCCGCCGAGAGGCTCATGCGCTCACGCAGCTTGAAGGCGTGGTAGTTGGTGATGACAATTTTGGCGCGCGCGAGGTCGCCCAGCATGTCGGTGGGAATCAACTCGCGGCTGGCGTAGTAGCTGTCGGGGTCGTTGGGGTGCAGCACGCGCAGCCGGTCGCGGATAGTGATACCGGGCGTCACGATGAGAAAGCCACGGGTAAAGCGCGGGCTGGTCGGATGTCGCGCCGAATTTATGGTCTGCCAGGCAATGAGCATCGCCATGACGGTGGTTTTCCCCGCCCCCGTCGCCAGCTTCAGCGCGATGCGCAGCAGGTCGGGGTTCGCCTGCTCGTTGGCGCTCTGGATATGCTGAAGGAACGTCTCGCCCCGCTTGCCCAATTTCGGCGCGACCTCCGCCAGCCAGATAGCGGTTTCCACCGCCTCAACCTGGCAGAAAAAGGGGCGAATCCCCTGGAACGGATGGTGCCGCCAGTGTTGCAGCAGGCGCGCCGTCTCCGGCGTGACCTGCCACTCCTCCAGGGGCAACTGCCGCCAGCGATCCACCTGCTGGCGCACCCCATTGATGAACTCGGTGGGGTTGTAGAGCTGGATGTCGCCCGCCTCATCATCCCCCTCGGTGAAGCCGCGCTCAAAGACGAGGCCCAACTGCTGGGCGCGCTTGCGCTTGCGGGGCTTGGGCACGGGCGTCACGAAATCGGCAGAGCGCCGCCGCTCCAGAATCTGGTTGGTGGGCTGTCCGTCGGCGTCCAGCTCCCAATGGCGCGCGGGATAGACGTACGGAGGGTTGAGAATAGGTTTTTCAAAGAATTGCTCTGCCATGCGGGTCTATCCTAAGTGATGATTGTGATGATGAAAATAGAGATTCGCCGCGTGCGGCCCTCTCCCCCGGCCTGCGGCCGCCCCCTCTCCCGACGTCAGGAGAGGGGGAAAAG
>JACCSL010000356.1 GCA_013812995.1 Ardenticatenales bacterium
ACTTTCAGGATGTTCCCACGCTACGCGCTGAGCTTGTGGCGTGGGGTTTGCTCGACGATAGCACTCCCTCATAGCTAGAGAAGGACACTTCCCAATGGTTGGACAAGGTTATCCGGCAGGACCCGACGGTGCAAATCGACTGGCGGTATTTTTCCCTGACGCAGATCAACAATAAAGAGGAAGGCTCACCAGGCCGCCCTGGAGCAAGCCGGCTTTGGCACTCCAACCTTCGTCTTTGAGGGAGCCACACTGGCCTACCTCAAACTCGCGGAGATACCCACGCCGGAAGACACCCTCTCGTACTGGGCCAGCTTCCACTTGCTCGTCTCAGGCCAGCCCCTCTTCCTTGAAATCAAGCGCCCTCACTACTCTATAGAAACAAAGAGAGATGACTACCCAAATTCACTATACCCTGGCAATGACCCGGCCGGAAACCCACCGCTTTGAGGTAACGCTGGAGGTCCGGGGAGCTAATACCCCATACATTGATCTGACCCTGCCCGTCTGGACCCCCGGGTCCTACCTGGTTCGTGAGTTCGCCCGCCATGTGGAGCAGTTCCATGCCGAAACCTCGGACGGTAACCCATTGTCCTGGACGCGGCTCAACAAGGGCTGCTGGCGTATCCATCTGCCGATGAGCCGCGAGTTCCGGGTCCGCTATGAGGTTTATGCCAATGACCTCTCCGTGCGCACCTCCCACCTCGATACGACGCATGGCTACTTCAACGGGGCCAATCTCTTCATGTACCTGGATGGCTTCAAGGAGCAGCCCGTCACTCTGGAGATTCAAGCTCCCCCCGGCTGGCACGCCTCCATCGCGCTGCCGCAGAATGGGCAAGGCTGGTACGAGGCCGAGTCCTATGATCTTCTCGTCGATAGTCCCGGCGAGGTCGGCACCCATCGTGTGCTACGCTTTGAGGCGCTGGGCAAACCCCACGAGGTAGCCCTGTGGGGCAGCGGCAACGAGGATGAGGCCACGCTGGTGCGAGATCTCAAGCAGATTGTGGAGGGCGTTGCCCAGATGTTCGAGGGACAGTTGCCCTATGAGCGCTACCTTTTCATCGTGCATCTGGGTGACCGGCTGGGCGGTGGGCTGGAGCATCGCAACTCGACCACGCTGGCGGTGGACCGCTGGAGCTTCTTCCCCTACAGCGAGTATGAAAAGTTTCTCCGGCTGGCAGTGCATGAATTCTTCCACGTCTGGCTCGTGAAGCGCATTCGCCCGCACAATCTCGGCCCCTTCGACTACACCCAGGAGGTTTATACCCCCCTGCTCTGGGTGATGGAAGGGTTTACCACCTACTACGATGTGATGCTCCTGCGCCGCTTGGGCCTCGTGACGACCCAACGCTGCCTGGATCTCCTGGCAGAGCGCATCGCGGCCTATCGACTCCAGCCGGGGCGGCTCATCCAATCGCTGGAAGAGTCCAGCCTGACGGCCTGGATCAAGTTCTACCGTCAGGACGAGAATTATGTCAACAGCGGCATTTCTTACTATCTCAAGGGTGGGCTGGTTGCGTTGATGCTCGATCTGCACCTGCGCCTCAGTAGCCAGAATAAGCACTCGCTCGACGATGTAGTGTGCCAGCTCTGGGCACAGTATGGGCAGCGCGATGTGGGGTTCACCCCGGAGGAATTTCTGGCGGTGCTGGCGGAAATCGGCGGGCCGGAGATGGAGGGTTATCTGGGGCGCTTCGCGCGTGGCATGGAGGAATTGCCCCTGGAGGCGTTCCTCTCCGCTGCCGGGCTGGAGCTGGAGGGTCGCTGCACCGATGAGATGCTCCCCGTCTGGACGGGGCTGAGCCTCAAGCAGGAGGCCGGAAAACTCATCGTCAAGCATGTGCTGCGGGACAGTCCGGCCGAACGAGCCGGAATCATGGCAAATGACCAGTTGGTGGCCCTCAATGGCTATCAACTGACGGAGGAAAAGTTTTTGACGGCGCGCCTCAAGGAACAACGTCCAGGGAACACTATCACCCTTCATCTGTTCCGCTACGCGATGCTGACGGAAACCCACCTCACGCTTGCCCCGGCTCCCTGCGACAGCGCCCTGCTTCGTCCTATCAAGAACCCCACATCCCTGCAGCGCCACATCCTCGAATCGTGGCTGAAGGCACTAGGTGAGCGATGACCCAAGAAAGCTACAACGAGATCCCCTATCCCAGTTTCAGCCATCGGGAGACACATCCCATCCACCTGGCAACGCTGGCAACCCTGCTGGGCATGGAGCCCGCCCCCGTGGAGCGCTGCCGCGTGCTGGAGTTGGGCTGTGCTGGCGGTGGCAATCTCATGCCAATGGCGCTGGAGCTGCCGCATAGTCATTTCATCGGTATTGACTATGCGGAGCGTCAGATTGAGGAGGGGCAACAGGTGCTGGCGGCGCTGGGCATCCAGAACGTCTCGCTCCAGCACATGAGCCTGATGGACATCGGGCCAGATTTCGGGGAGTTCGACTACATTATCGCTCATGGCGTCTATTCCTGGGTGCCGGAGGATGTGCGGGCCAAGCTCCTGGAGGTCTGTCGGCAGAACCTCGCCCCGAATGGGGTCGCGTTCGTGAGCTACAACACCTACCCCGGCTGGCATATGCTGGGTATGATTCGCGAGATGATGCTTTACCATACCGAGGAAATCGCCGATCCGCCGCAACGTGTCATCGAGGGGCTGGACCTTATCTCGTTCCTGGCCGAGTCCGCGCCGCCCAACCAGGAAGGATACGCGTCTTTCCTCCAGGCGTATGTAGCGATGCGCAAGAAGCAGAAGGGTGAAGAGCAGGACGATGTCTATTCCTTCCTCCTCCACGATGACCTATCTGAGGTCAACACACCCTTTTACTTCCATGAGTTTGCGGGGCGAATCGCTGCTCAGGGCCTACAGTATCTGGCGGATGGCGATTTCCCCTCGATGATGCCCTCGAAGTTCTCGCCCGAGGTGGTTCAGCGGCTGGGCCAGATGGCACGCAGCCCGATTGAGTTCGAGCAGTACATGGATTTTCTGAACAATCGCTCCTTCCGCAAGACGCTGCTCTGCCATCAGGAGATCGCGTTGAGCCGCAGGATTCAGCCGACCCCGGAGCTGCTATCGGC
>JACCSL010000426.1 GCA_013812995.1 Ardenticatenales bacterium
AACTTAGGAGATCCGCGTCCCACAGGGAGCGATCATGCCAGGGGAAGGCGGCGCGGCTGCCAGGGTCTTTTCCGCCTGTCAGTCCTACCTCATCCCCGTAGTAGATGCAGGGCGCGCCGGGATAGACCATCTGGAAGAGGGTTGCCAGCTTTAGGGCACTCGTATCGCTCCCGGCAATAGAGAGGAAGCGAGCGGTGTCATGGCTTCCCAGCAGGTTGAGTTGGACCTGAGTGATTTCGGGGGGGTAGAGCGCCAGGACCTTCTCGATGGCCTGGGCCATCTCGGGCGCACTCAGGGTCGGGATAGGGTAATAGCCGACTCCTTCTACCAGTGCTTCCTGCCGCGCATCCCCAACGAAGAAGCCTATCGCCGCTTTGGTGAAAAGATAATTCATGACCGAGTCGAATTGATCGCCCTGGAGCCAGCGTCGCGCATCGCCCCATATCTCCCCGCAGATGTAGGCATCGGGGTTGATTTCCTTCACGCGACGGCGAAACTCGCGCCAGAACTCATCATCGTCGATCTCGTTTGGCACATCCAGCCGCCAGCCATCGATGCCAAATTGTATCCAATAGGTGGCAGACTCCCAGAGAAACTCACGCACGGCGGCTGTATCGGTATTGAACTTGGGCAGCGCGTGCAGGTTCCACCAGGCGGCATATTGAGGGTCGCGACTATGGTCATACGGGTTAATGGGGTATTCAAAGATGTTGAACCAATCGAGGTAGGGCGAATCTGTGCCGTTTTCCAGCACATGGTGGAACTGAAAGAAGCCACGACTGGAATGGTTGAAGACCCCATCAAGGACCACCCGAATACCGCGCGTATGTGCCCGGTCAACGAGCTGGCGGAAGGCCGCATTGCCACCTAGCAGGGGGTCGACCTGGAAATAGTCATGGGTATGGTAGCGGTGATTGGCAGCAGACTGGAGGATCGGGTTGAAGTAGATGGCGGTCACCCCCAGCTCGGCCAGGTAGTCCAACTTTTCCATGACCCCCAGCAAATCTCCGCCCTTGAACCCATGCACGGTTGGCGGCGTCTCCCAAGGCTCCAGGTGAGTCGGCTTGGTGACGGTCTCGCTGCGGGCAAAGCGGTCTGGAAAAATCTGGTAGAAAATAGCGTCCTTCACCCAATCGGGTGTCTCAATCGTACTCATCGTCAGCCTCCCAAGGGATAGAAGGATAGTGAGGCACCCATGCTACTACCGGGGGAAAATCACTGCAAGTCGTTGCTTTGGTAAGCTCCAGCCCTGTGGCACAATTCCTGCTAAGCAAATCGGTTGTTCTTCTCATAAAGGTCATAGGTTTTGACGCGCTGCGTAATAAACCGCTTAACCCGCTTTGGTCTGCCGATAACTTATGCTAAAATGCTTGTGAAAAGTCGTTCAAAAGTGGATCGATAGGAGTGAAACATGTTACTCGAGAGCTTAAAACCGGATTTTCTTCCCGCGCTTTGTGATGATGTGGCAGTGGCCCTGGCACAGGTGGAGAGCGAGTTGGCCCAGTATGATGAGGTGTTGAGCAGCGAGCACCTTGATCCTTCGCAGCGCCAGATGCTAGAGCAACTCCGTGCCAAACGGGGCCAGATGGCTCTCTTTTTGCAAACCAGTCTAACAACCCTACGTGGCGCTCGCTATGACGATGACGCCACCATCGTATGGAGCCGTACCCTTCAGGTCGCCTGACCTGAAGGCGCGACGCCCTTTCTGTGCGACATCAGAGAGGGCGTTTTGTTTGTGGGAAGGTTCCTGGCTTATGGACAAGGTACCTCAAATTGCAGAGGTTTTACAGGGAAAAAAAGAAACGCTGGCCACCGCTGAGTCCTGCACCGGGGGGCTGGTCGGGCATCTGCTAACCAATGCTTCGGGCAGCAGCGAGTGGTACATGGGCGGTATGGTGGCGTACAGCAACATGGTCAAACATGGCTTTCTTGGCGTGCGGCGGGAGACGCTGGAGCGCGAGGGAGCCGTCAGCGCCGAGGTGGCGGAGCAGATGGCCGTGGGCGCGCGGCAGGGCTTCGATACCACGTACGCCGTCAGCGTCACAGGGATTGCAGGGCCGGGCGGGGGCACGGAAGAGAAGCCTGTGGGCCTGACCTATATTGGGGTCGCCGGGCCGGAGCGAACGGTGGTACGTCGCTTCGTCTGGAATGGGAGCCGCGCGGCAAACAAGCAGAGCAGCGCCGATGCGGCCCTGGCGCTGCTGCTGGAACTGTTGCAGGAGACGGGGGAGAATGCCCCGAAGGAGTCTTCAATGGAAGGCGAGGCAAGTGCGGCGGTGGATACCGCATTCGAGCCCGATGGAAAAATGCGACCACTGGCCTTTGTCTGGAATGGCCGCTCGATGAAGGTCACCGACTGGGGCCGCCAGTGGGAGAAAGAGGGCGCGCGCTATTTTCTGGTGATGACCGCCGGGGATCGCATCTGGGAACTCTGTTTCACCCCTGTAACACTTCACTGGCATATTACCCCCAGAACAGAGGAACGGCGCACCGTCTAGAGAAAGCGATATTTCAGGAAGACCACTGGACCGCCCACAAGGCGGTTTTTTGTTTGTAAGGCCGTTGCAAGAAAATAGGGGGCCAATTTGCGGCAACCATCCAACTTCCCAAGGATAAGGTGCGCCGCTCCTTGGTTTATAACCTGGGCCATCTATTCCTTGGAACAGCCTAAGCCCCGCTATTGTCTCATAATACGTAATGTGCATTTTCTGTCTATCATTCTATATACCTCAAGTAGACTGATTGTATACCCCCCATCAATTATTACGGTTTTACCTTTGTCTATACTCAGGGTAAAAGATGGCTCTCCTGGCCTTTGAACAAGAAGTTCAACATAAATTCGATCAGAGCTATCTCCTGAGTCCCAAGAAATACTTTGGAGGTGTAATTTGATGTCTTCGATTTCAGCAACCTCCCCTTCCTGCAAAGTGAAAACCTCATTGTATTGCACTTTATTAATATTTTGACACCCCGAAAAAACGATGGTGAGTAAAATTGCAAAGATGAGTCGTTGAAATGTTTGGAATTCACTTATCATAGTATTCCCAGAAGATCAGAAAAAGTTTGCATTAAGGATGTGCGAATGGCGGGATTCCCCTGCCATTCGCATAAAACAGGTTTATCACTCCTGATCTGGAGTTGATGCTGTATTAACCCCATTGTACCAAAGGTACATACTACTTTTTACCACGTTTGCCCCATTGCTTGCAGTTAGGCCAATGCTACGGAGCGTCCACTCACCGATACATACGCGTACCTCATTCCAGCCATAGGCACCGCTATTCAAATCCCCTACGTTATTTAGCACCGTTTGGTTATTGGCATACCAACTAAGCTCGACTTTATCCATTGTGAAGCAGCAAGGCCAAACCCCCTGTGAGGGATGGAGCAAAGGCTATAGGAATATTGTGGATGTCGGGTCTGAGCATAGACATCGAAAAAAGGAAGTTGGTCAG
>JACCSL010000472.1 GCA_013812995.1 Ardenticatenales bacterium
ATTTTCAGGTGCATGCTGTCAGGAGGCTTAATCAGGAATTCCCGCGCCCCTGCTCGAATGCCCTCGCTTACACCATCAAGTGCTGTTGCGTGTAGAGTCAGAATGACCTGAGCGGTGGGCACCTCGCGGCGTAGCGTCCTGATCCACATTGCCCAGTCGGAGGCAGCCATCCCCACAGTGAGGGACCAGATCACAATGTCGGGCTTGCTTTGCTTTGCAAGAGCAAGGCCCTCTTCTGCGGAGTGTACCGTTGCAATAACCTCGATCTTTTCGGCGGCGGCCAATGTCTCGCTGAGCGAGGGGGAGCGCCAGACTTCTTGTTTGGCCCGCCGGGGCGCTGGTTTGAAGAGCGCGTCTCTGATCCTGTCAACGAGCGAGGGGTGCTCTTCAGGTAGTTCAGGCATCCTGTGCTCCTCGGGGTCATCCAGAATCAGAACGCGGATCCTTATCTCAGGCTCCTGGCTAGGTGGCTCGGGCTCTCTTGCCTTCATCGCCTGCTCGATCTCCTTGATGGCCTGAAAGGCCACATGAATCGGCGCATCATCCATCTTTTGTTGATAGAAGCGCACAGCAATATCTCTGTTGCCATGCTGTAGCAACTCCTCAATGGTTTCAACGAGGGTGGGTTCACGGCCCCGCAGGGCGTCCTCGGTTTTCATGCGCATAGCGAGCGTCTCAACAAAGTCACGGGCGAACCAACCTAGCGCGGTGGACTCGAAGAACTTCTGGACGAGTGCTTGGTGCTCTGTGCCCTGTCGGATCAGCAATCGTAGCTCCTGCTCTGACTGGAAAGAGGGAAAAATGCGCTGGGGATGAGTGGTGACGTAGGCCCGGCGAATCGAGGCAACCAACTCCTCTGTACTGATGGGTTTGGTATGAAACTCTGCGACACCGCTCCCCATCAGGGAGCGCAGGGGCTTATCCACCGGGGCGGCGTGAAAGAGGACAATGATCTGTAGGCCCCGCCCCTCCCGATAGAGCACCAGAGCGGTTTCTGCGGCCTGGAGGGTTGGCCCGGCTGGTCCAAATCCCAGTACGAGCACATCAGTTTCCTCCCGCCGGACCACCTCCACGCCTTCTGCCATCGACCTGAAAACAGCGCTTAGCTCAATATCCACATCGTGGTCGCCGGGCTTGAGAGAGAATCCCTCTTCATCAATTACCACCACGCGAATGGCGTGGGCAAAATCGATGCGTTGCGGGACGCCAAATGCTCTTTCGGGTAGGTCGCGAGTGGCATGGGTGCGGCGAATAGCGATAAGCAACTCCTCCTGGGTGGGAGGCTTGATGAGGAGTTCCCTCACTCCCGCAAGCACATAGTCACGAAGGTCGTGGCCCATCATTGACAAAGTCACGAGGATTACCAGGGCGGAAGGCACCTGAGCGCGCAGGATTCTAATCCACACGGCGCGCTCGATGGGGGTAATATCGAAGGAACTTGCCCAGAGGATAATATCGGGCCTCTGTTGTTGGGCGGTCGCAAGCCCCTCCACGGCCGAGTATACCGTTGAAATAACGTCGATGTCTTTTTCGTCAGCCAACTGTTTGGCGAGTGAGCGAGAGTCTGGATCAACGGGCGGATTATCGACGATCAGGACGCGGATTCGGTTTTCGGGGCCTGAATGGGACATGGGCTGCGCCCTCTCTGACGATGGATACAGCAGGGGGAAGGATTCGCCCAGTCCGCGCGGCGGGTTGGGCGTCGTTTTGGGCGACTACTGGAAGTTGCAAAAATAAATAGGTAATCGAAGAGGGCGCGGCGCGGCCCTCTCCCCCACTTCGCTTCGCTCAGTGGCCCCTCTCCCCATTCGAGGAGAGGGGGAAGAAGGTTCCGTTCCCCTCTCCTCGAATGGCTCATCCTTACCCACAAATGGGGGCGTGGAAGGGTAATTTTGGTACGCGATGCCCGCGCGGGGCTAACCAACAGTAGGCGCTTTAGGCGAGCCACCGCGCTACTTCAGCAAAGCCCCCTCTGGGGGCTGGGGGCGTGAGCCCCAACGGGGCTTTGTTCAAGTAGCCCGGTCCCTTTAGGGCCGGGCGGGCATCGCCCATATATAGCCCCTTTCTTCGCATCCAGCCACTACAGCTTGTGGTTTTACGATGTGGGTAAGGTTTAGCCTGATGTCGGGAGAGGAGGCGGCCGAAGGCCGGGGGAGAGGGCTGACGCCCATCTCGTAGTTATTTTGTAAGGTTCCATCAGTCACCCCTTTTGGCCTTTGCGCCCAGAGGGCATCGGCGTCGGCCTGCGCCGACGCCGATAGCGATTATCGTTTGCTCGATTGTGCTACACGGCGGATGGAGGCGACCAACTGCTCCACGCAAGGAGGCTTAATGAGGAACTCCTTCACACCTGCCAACATCAAATCTCGTATCATAGTGGTATCTTTGGGAAAGGGACGCGCCATCATAAATTCATACTTGTTGATAACGATAATGATTGAAGTCGTGGGCATTTCTTTCTGAAGGGCGGCAATCCACGGTGCGTGCTGAGCCGGAGGTATCCCCTCCGAAATAGCCCAAAGCACGATCTCTGGCCCATGTTGCCGGGCGAGCTCCAGGCCCTGTAGCGCAGAGTATCCCGTGGCAACGACCTGGATAGCAGTCTCGCCAGCTAACATTTCAGCACTGGAAGTCGGGTGCATCCATCTGCGTTGTTGCCTGGGCGGGGGTGGCTGTGGGGGCAAAGGTAATTTGAAGAGCGCGTTCATAAGTCGGTCAAAGAAGGAAGGATGTTTCTGGCTCACTCCATTGTCAGCTATCTCCGGTCCTAGGGGGGCATCGTCGTTTCCTTCAGGGTCTGAGGGTGCCTGGGGCAAATCATCCACGATCAGGACGCGGATTTTGGCCGCGCCTGGCTCGGTCACGCCTCGGCCCACCAGCGCAACACGTCGGGGGTGTGGTAGGTGATGAGGATGTCGGCCCCGGCGCGCTTGATGGCGGTGAGGGTTTCCAGGGTGACGCGCCGCTCGTCGATCCAGCCGCGCTCGGCGGCGGCCTTGACCATCGCGTACTCACCGGAGACGTTGTAGGCGGCGAGCGGGTGGGGGAAAGCATCACGCGTCTCGCGGATGATGTCGAGGTAGGCGAGCGCGGGCTTGACCATGATGAGGTCCGCGCCCTCCTGCACATCGAGCGCGGTCTCGCGCAGGGCCTCGCGGCGGTTGGCGGGGTCCATCTGGTACTGGGCGCGGTCCCCGAAGCTGGGCGGGCTCTCGGCGGCCTCGCGGAAGGGTCCGTAGTAGCCGCTGGCAAACTTGGCCGAGTACGCCATGATGGGCAGATGCTCGTAGCCCGCCTCGTCCAGCGTGCGGCGGATGGCGGCGACCTGTCCATCCATCATCGCGGAGGGCGCGACGAGGTCGGCCCCGGCGCGGGCATGGCTGAGCGAGACGCGGCCCAGAATCTCCGTGGTGGCATCGTTGAGCACATAGCCGCTGGGCAGCGGGCTGGCATCGCCACTCGGGGGCCAATCGTGGAGCAGGCCGCAGTGTCCGTGGTCAGTGTACTCGCACATGCAGACATCGGTCATGACAACGAGCGCGGGGAAATCCCGCTTCAGGGCGCGAATGGATTGCTGGACGATGCCCTCATCGGCAAAGTTCTCGCGCCCCTCCGCGTCTTTCTGCGCGGGGATGCCAAAGAGCAACACGCTGCGTAGCCCCAGCGCCATCAGGGGGCCAACCGTCTCCGCGAGCATGTCCACGGAGAGCTGCGTGTGCCCCGGCATAGAGCCAATGGGTTGGCGCACGCCGCGCCCGTGGCGGATGAAGAGGGGCAGTACCAGGTCGTCCGGGGTGAGTGTGGTCTCGCGCACGAGGGCGCGCACGCCAGCGGCGAGGCGCAGGCGGCGCAGGCGGGAGATGGGGTAAGCGGCGTCAGACATCCGATTCCTCTTTCGTCAAAAT
Source organism: Ardenticatenales bacterium (assembly GCA_013812995.1). GTDB lineage: Bacteria > Chloroflexota > Anaerolineae > Ardenticatenales > Ardenticatenaceae > JACCSL01. The sequence continues at coordinate 3,906 of JACCSL010000472.1, forward strand.
TACAAAATCGCAGGCGGTGTAATGACCCTGCGCCGCGCGGGTAAATGTTATGTCGCGCCGAAAGCCTGCGCGCTCCGTCATGCGAAGGGCGCGTTGGTTCCAGGCAGCGATGGTGGTGCGGAAGCGGGGTGGAGCAAAGGCGTGCCGTGCGAACTCAAGGATAGTAACCATGAACTCATAGCCCCGACCCTGACCGGTGAGCACAGGGTTCATGCCCGCGCCCACATCCAGCGCCGCGCGCTGATAGTCTCCGCCCTGCACCTGCGCATCCTCCCCGAAACAGCAGTAGCCAATGAGCGTTCCAGCATCATTCCGGATGGCGTGATAGCGATTTTGGGGCTCGAGGAAGTAGCGCACATCCTCTTCCATGTCTTCAGATGGAGTGTTATAGAAGGAATAGGGACCTTCGTAGCGCCAGGAGAGAATGGCTCGGGCGTCGGATTCGGTTAGAGGATCAAAGTGATAGGGCATCTTAGAAGTCGCTCCTTATAATTTTTAGAGCCCATCGCTCAACGCTACTTTTTCCCGCTGCTGGTGAATCAGGGTAATAAAGTAGGCGTGCCAGCGTGTGTCGTCGGTCAACTCCGGGTGGAAGGCGGTGGCAAGCAGGGCTCCCCGCTGGAGGGCAACGGGCGTGCCTTCCGGCAGCGCGGCCAGGATTTCGACCCCCGCGCCAACATATTCTGCTTTCGGAGCGCGAATGAAGATGGCTCGGAAGGGAGGCTCCCCCAGGACAGGCACCTCCAGATCGGTCTCGAAGCTTTGCACCTGGCGACCAAATCCGTTCCGTGCGATAGAAATCGGAAGTAGTTCCAGAAGCGGCTGCTCGCGGCCCACGGTCTCTGCCAGCAGCACCATGCCCGCGCAGGTTCCCCAGATGGGAAAGCCCGCCCGCCCCGCCTCGCGCAGCGGCTCCAACAGGCCGTACTCCACCGCCCGCTTGCCGATGGCGGT
>JACCSL010000517.1 GCA_013812995.1 Ardenticatenales bacterium
GCGTTTCTGGCCGACTTCCTTTTTTCGATGTCGATGCTCAGACCCGATATCCACAATAGTCCCCACGCCTTTAGTTTGCCCCTCACGGAGGGCTTGGCTTGGCCGCTTCACGATGGATAAAGTCGAGTTCAGAACCTTATCCGAAAGCCTGGACTCGAAAGGGTCAGGTGTTCCGGCGCTCGATCCTCTCGCCTTCCAGCAGTTTGCTGGCTGGCAGGAGCGCCGGAGCGGGTCGGCACTACCCTCGTTCTCCCTCGCCTACTACGGCTTCTCGGAAGTGGCTACGCCACAGAGTCTGAGAGGTGCGCGGACGCAGGGGGGGCGAAAGAAGCTGCCGGGCTTCTAGCCCGCGCAGAGTGTCACCATTACCATTCCTGAACTGGCCCTGGTGGTCCTGATTGGCCCGTCCGGTGCGGGCAAGAGTACCTTCGCACGCCAGCACTTCAAGCCGACCGAGATTCTTTCCTCGGATGGGTGTCGCGCCATCATCTCGGATAACGAGAACGATCAGACGGTGACGAAGGACGCCTTCGAGTTGCTTCATTATTATCGCCGGGAAGCGGCTGGCGGCGGGTCGCCTGACCGTCATCGACGCGACCAATGTTCAGCCCGAGGCGCGCAAACCGCTGATCGAGCTGGCGCGGGCGCACAATGCGCTGGCCGTTGCCATCGTCTTTGACCTGCCGGAGAAGCTCTGCCAGGCCCGCAACGAGGCGCGCCCGGACCGGGATTTTGGCCCGCATGTCATCCACCGGCAGAGCCAGCAGCTTCGCCGCTCGCTGCGCTCCCTCCAGCGTGAGGGCTTTCGCTACATCTACACCTTCAACACCCTGGAGGCGGTCGAGGCGGCGACCATCCAGCGCCACCGCCTGTGGACGAACCGCAAGCACGAGTCCGGCCCCTTCGACATCATCGGCGATATTCATGGCTGTTTCGCGGAGTTGCTGGCGCTTCTGGGCGAGTTGGAGTACCAGGTGCGGGAGGAAAGCCGCGAGGGGCAGAGCCACTACCTCGTTCAGCCGCCGCAGGGGCGACGGGCCATCTTTCTGGGGGATCTCGTGGACCGTGGCCCGGATACGCCGCGCGTGCTGCGCCTCGTCATGGACATGGTGGCAGCGGGGAACGCACTCTGCGTGCCGGGCAACCACGACACGAAGCTTATGCGCAAGCTCAAGGGGCGGGATGTCCAGGTTAAGCATGGGCTTGCGGAGTCGCTGGCGCAGTTGGCCGGAACCTCCGCAGAGTTCAGGAAAGAAGTCGTTGCCTTTCTGGATGGTCTGGTGAGCCACTACCTTCTGGACGAGGGTCGTCTGGTGGTCGCCCACGCGGGGATGCGGGAGGAACTTCAGGGGCGCGCCTCGGGTCGCGTGCGCGACTTCGCCCTCTTTGGCGAGACCACGGGCGAAACCGATGAGTTCGGGCTGCCGGTGCGCCACGAGTGGGCCGCGTCCTACCGGGGCAGCGCGATGGTCGTCTACGGTCACACGCCGGTGCCGGAGCCGCTCTGGCTCAACAATACTGTCAACATCGACACAGGCTGCGTTTTCGGCGGGCGGCTCACCGCGCTGCGCTACCCGGAAAAGGAAGAGATTTCCGTCCCGGCGCTGCATGTCCACAGTGAGCCCATTCGCCCCCTCCAGAGCGCCCCCGCGCCGCAGCTCAGCCCCCAGCAGAGCCACGACGATCTGCTCGATATGGAAGATGTTAGCGGCAAGCGGCTGATTACCACCCGGCTGCGCCAGACCGTTACCATTCGGGAAGAAAACGCCATCGCCGCGCTGGAAGTGATGAGCCGCTTTGCTGCCAACCCCAAATGGCTGATCTACCTGCCGCCCACCATGTCACCCTCGGAGACGAGCCGCGCGCCCGGCCTGCTGGAGCACCCCGCTGAGGCATTCGACCATTATCAGGAGCGTGGGGTCGAGACATTGGTGCTCCAGGCTAAACACATGGGATCAAGGGCCATCGTGGTCCTCTGCCGCGACGAGAACGCGGCCCGCCGCCGCTTCGGCGTCGTGGATGAGGGGAGCGGGCGCTGCTACACGCGCACCGGGCGACCCTTCTTCAACAATGCAACCCTGGAGGCTGAGTTTCTAAATCACCTGCGGGATGCGACCACCGAGGCC
>JACCSL010000518.1 GCA_013812995.1 Ardenticatenales bacterium
GTTCCGCTCCAACGTTCCAACGCTTCTCAAATAAGCGCCCGTAGCTCAGCGGATAGAGCACTGGTCTTCGGAACCAGGTGTCGGAGGTTCAATTCCTTCCGGGCGTACTTCAAAAAGACAGAGAGGCAATCTCTGTCTTTTTTGTTGCCCTGACCACCTCGCCTTATCATGGCCTTCATTCCACTGCCCTCTCCCTGCAACAGATCAGGAGTGTCTATGCATTACCTCGTTTTCATCGTTGTTCTTCTTAGTCTGGTAGGCTGCGGAACGGTCAGTGCCTCCCCCACGGCCATCACATCGGCGGCGTCGCCCACGGAGCTGCTGCTCTTCGAAGGGGAGCGAGCCATGACCCACGCGGAGGCGCAGTGCGAGATCGGACCGCGCCCGGCAGGGAGTGAGGCGCTGCTGACCACGCGGGCCTACATCGAGGAGGCGGTAACGGCTGCCGGGTGGACGGTGGTGAGACAGGATGGGGAGTTTATGGGCGTGCCCATCCACAACGTGATTGCGGTCAAGGGCGAGGGCGTGCCGCGCATGGTGGGAGCCCACTTCGACACGCGCCCCGTCGCGGACCAGGACGCGACGACCCCAGGCGAACCGATCATTGGCGCGAACGATGGGGCCAGCGGGGTCGCGGTGCTGCTGGAGCTGGCGCGCACACTGGAGATACCAGAAGGGCGGCAGGTGCAACTTGCCTTCTTTGACGCGGAGGACCGGGGTAACCTGGAGGGCTGGCCCTTCAGCGTAGGGGCGCGGATGGTGGCAGAGAATCTCCCTGTGGAGCGCCCCGAGGCAATGGTCTTGCTAGACATGATTGGGGATGCGCAGCTCGATATTTTCAGGGAAAACAACTCGGATATCGCGCTGAACGATACGCTGTTTGCCATCGCGGCAGAGCTGGGCTATGACGAAAATGGCTTCTATAATCGCAACAAATGGACCATTACGGATGACCACCTACCTTTCATCGAGCAGGGTATTCCAGCGGTGGATTTGATCGACTTTGATTATCCCTACTGGCATACGACAGAGGATACCTGCGACAAACTGAGTGCAGAGAGTTTGTCCAAGGTGGGACGAGTCATCGAGGTCTGGCTGGAAAAAGAGTCGTTTATCAGTCTGCTCCCCCTTGTGTCATAACTCAGAGAATTCAAAGTAACCGAGGAAATTTATGGATCTGAAAAAGGACGTTCTGGAGCGCTTTCTGCGATACGTACAGATCGACACGCAATCCAATGAAGAATCAACTAGCTATCCCTCGACAGCCAAGCAGATGGTGCTGCTCAATCTGCTCGCGGAGGAACTGCGCGCGTTAGGGGTGCCGAATGTGCAGCAGGATGAGTATGGCTATGTGATGGCGACGCTACCCAGCACGCTTCCGCCCACCCATCCCACCGCGAACCGGGTGCCGACCATTGGCTTTCTGGCCCATGTGGATACCTCGCCCGAGGTCACGGGCGCGAACGTACGCCCCCAGGTGATTCCGGCCTATCAAGGCGGCGTCATCACTCTCGTAGGTGACCCGTCGCAGAAAATCGACCCGGCAGAATCCGTCGAGCTCAGCAACAGCATGGGCCATACATTGGTCACCACCGATGGAACGACGCTGCTGGGCGCGGACAACAAGTGCGGGGTGGCCGAGATCATGACGGCAGTGGCCTACCTGATGGCGCATCCGGAGATCGAGCATGGGCCGATTGCGATAGGTTTCACCCCGGACGAGGAAGTAGGGCGCGGAGCGGAATACTTCGACGTGACGAAGTTTGGCGCGACCTACGCTTATACCCTTGATGGGTCTGTGGCGGGCGAGGTACAGTTCGAAACCTTCTCCGCTGATGCCGTGACGATTACCTTCCACGGTCGCAACCAACATCCGGGCTACGCGAAGGATAAGATGGTCAATGCGATCAAGCTGGCGTCGGAGTTTCTGGCGCGGCTGCCCAAGGACCATCTCTCGCCCGAGACGACGAGCAACTATGAGGGCTTTGTGCATCCCTATGGTATCGAGGGTGGCGTGGAGGAGACCCGCATCAAGATGCTGCTGCGCGACTTCAGCGAGGAAAAGCTGTTGGAGTACCGCATCTTCTTGCAGGGGCTGGCCCAGGAGATCAAGACATTGGAACCGCGCGCAGAGATTACGCTGGAATTTCGTGAGAGCTATCGCAATATGCGCGCCACCTTGAACAAGGTTCACCATGTCGTGGAGTATGCCGAGGAAGCGATTCGCCGCGTGGGTTTTGAGCCCGCCTCAACGCCGGTGCGCGGCGGCACGGACGGCTCACGGTTGACGGCGATGGGGCTCCCCACGCCCAACCTGTTCACCGGGGCCTATAACTATCACTCGTTGCGCGAGTGGGCCAGCGTGGATACGATGGTCAAGGCGGTCGAGACCGTGGTGGAGCTGGTCAAGCTCTGGGCGGAGCGTGGGGAGAGGGAAAGTTAATCCTCGTAACTTTCGTGGCGCTGATGGGGCTCGTAGAGATAGTAATTGGCGGCGCAGGCAGCGGTGATTCCCTCGTGGACAGCGGTGGCGATCTGGTGGGCGAAGAGGCGGGTCACGTCGCCTGCTGCGAGCGCGCCGGGGATATTCGTGTGCAGATCCACATCGGTGATGATGTAGCCCTGCTCATCCACCTGCACCCCGATCTTCTGCGCTAGCTCACTGTTCGGCGTCTTTCCCTGCAAACTAAAGAGGTAGTCGAGTTCGAGGCAGCCGCCATCCTTGAGGACAATCTGCCCCAGGACGCCATCGTGCCCCTCTACCTCGCCGATTTCTCCCACAACGATGGGAATTCCATGCGCCTCCAGGGCGGCGCACACCTTGTCGCTGAGTTTGTTCTCGCGCGAATCCGTCAAAAAGGTGATGTAGGTGGTAAATTGGAGGAATTGGAGGGCTGTCACACCGGCATCGGTGTCATTGCCCAGCGCCACGATGCGTTTGCCGCGTGTCTTGTACCCGTCGCAGGTGATGCACCAGAAGAGGGAGCGCCCCACAAAGTCTTCCCAGTTGGGGAAATGGGGAAAGTGATCTCGTACCCCGGTAGCAAAAATGATTGTGCGACCCCAGAACTTCTCCCCATCCTCGACCTGCAAGCCGAACAGAGTCCCCTCTCGCTCAATGTCCAGAACTGGCTGATCGACAAACACGATAGGGTAGGCGCGCGCCTGGTCGCGACCCAGTTCTCGCAGGGTGCGGGCATGGACCCCGCCGGGGAAACCCAGATAGTTATGGTTGATCTGGTGGTAGGTGGAGCGGCCCATGCCGCTATCGAAGAGGGCGGGACGGCGATTGAAACGAGCGAGCTGGAGGGCTGCCATGAGACCGGCTGGCCCTCCCCCGATTACGAGCGAGTCATAGACAATCTTGTGTGTCATAGTAGGAGCACCTGCTTGTGGGAAGATAACATTTTATCCAAAGCAAAGGGTGTGCCCTGAACAACGCTAGGAGGATTCAGCGGGAAATAGAGCGGTCAACGTCGAAAGCACGCTATCGTGTAGGAGGCCATTGGTTGCTACCACGCCACTATTCGCCTCCAGCCGCCGCCCCTGAGTCCAATCGAGGGGCCGCCCGTAGATGTCCGTTACCTTCCCGCCTGCCTCCTTGACGAGGAGCCAGCCAGCGGCATGGTCCCAGATATTCTCGCGGTAGGACATGCTGGAGGGCAGGCGCAGATAGATGTCAGCCTCGCCACGAGCCACCGCCGCGTATTTGGCCTGGCTATCCATACGGAGCGGCTCTTTGGTGATGCCCAGGGCCGTGCGCACCTGATGCGATAGGTCATGGTTGGTATGCGCGCTCTCCACGCTCTCGACGATTCGGGCCTGGGTCGGGTCAGCGATCTCACTGACGTGTGCAGAGCCCATCGGAGCCCCATCAAGGCTGAGGGACTCGGCTCCGCCGCCGTGGCGGGCCACCAGGATTGTCCCGATGCCATCGCCGTGCGAGAGCAACGGGCAGGCCAGGAAACCCCACTGCACCTCGCCCTGCTCCACCAGCGCCAGCGCGATGGCATACTGCTCGTTGCGCAAAAAGCCCTTGGTCCCGTCAATCGGGTCCAGAACCCAGAAACGCTCCTTGGGTGTGCCCATCCCCTGATCGATCCAGCCACAGACCATATCGCCGCTCACCGTTCCCATCTGGAGGCTGACAAAGCGAGTGACGAGGGCGAGCGAGGCGAGATTGGGGGCCTCACGCAGGGGGCGGCTGTCCTCCTCCGCCACGATGGTATCCTGCGGAAATGACTCGCTGAGCAACCGACAGACAAGCGCCTGCACTCCAAAATCGGCCACCGTGACGGGGCTCTGATCCTGCTTCTGCATCCTGCTCACGCCCTGTCCATCGCTCCAATCGAGGCGAACGGCCTCAGTCAGGCGGGCCGCTGCCTGTACAATTGCAAGACCCGCAGCATACTCTTTGGGACGAGTTGCCATATTTACTTTCTCCTAAGCTCGACTTTATCCATCGTGAAGCGGCCAAGCCAAGCCCTCCGTGAGGGGCAAACTAAAGGCGTGGGGACTATTGTGGATATCGGGTCTGAGCATCGACATCGAAAAAAGGAAGTCGGCCAGAAACGC
>JACCSL010000525.1 GCA_013812995.1 Ardenticatenales bacterium
CCACACGCAAGCGGCTACCCAGCGGTGTTGTCGGGCTCGATACGATTCTGCACGGCGGATTTTTCCCAGGTGATATCTATCTTATCATCGGCCAGCCTGGCACGGGCAAGACCATTCTGGCCAGCCAGCTTTGTTTCAACCACATTCAGGCGGGGGGCCAGGCCCTCTACGTCACGATGCTGGCGGAGACCCACAGCGGCCTGCTCGGTCATCTCCAATCGCTGGCCTACTTCGATGAGACGCTCATTCCGGAAAAGTTTTATCTGGTCAGCGGCTATCCTGTGCTGGCAGACCAGGGGCTTGATGGCGTGCGCAAACAGATTCATCAAATGGTGCGCCAGCATCACGCCACGATGCTGGTGCTGGAGGGATTGGAGACAGTGGAAGCCTCTGCTCCCTCGGCCCTGGCCCTCAAACAGTTCCTGCTGGATCTGCACGCCTTCATGTCGGCGCAGGGCTGTACGACCTTCCTGGTAAGCTCCCAGGCATCGCCCTCCTCCTCCTCGCCGGAGCACGCGATGGTCGATGGCCTGCTCAACCTGCGCCATCTGCGGGTTGAAATGCGCGCATTTCGGGAGATAGAGGTCAAGAAATTGCGCGGTAGCCGCTACATGGAAGGCGGGCATTTTTTCCGGATCTCGGAGGCGGGTGTGACTATCTACCCGCGCACGGAAAGCGTGCTGGCAATGCCCTCCTCCATAGCTGTCCCTTCCAGCAAGCGGCTGGGATTGGGGCTTGAAAATCTGGACGCGATGCTACAGGGGGGCCTCCCCGCCGGCAGCACGACCATGCTTCTGGGCGCACCGGGCAGTGGAAAGACGATTCTCTCCTCCCACTTCCTGAGCCAATGCCAGAAGGAGAACGATAAGGGTCTGTACTTTGGCTTTTACGAAACTGCCCCGCAACTTCTCGATAAGGCAAGACTCCTCGGTATTGACCTGAAATCTTGTGTGGAAAACGGAATGCTGGAGATTGTCTGGCGCTCCCCGATCGAAGATAATCTGGATGGTCTAGTCCAGGAACTTCTGGAGCGGGTGACGCAGAACGGGGTGCGCCGTCTGGTAATCGATGGCCTGGAGGGCTTCGAGTCCGCCTCCCTCTACCCAGGCCGGGTACATCGATTGTTCGTTGCGCTTGGGAACGAACTGCGCGCCCTGGGGGTTACCACCCTCTTTACCATTGAGGCGCAGAATCGTTTTGGGCCCGAGCTGGAAGTGCCCATTCACGCGGCAGGGCTGATGGCAGACAATATCATCCTGTTGCGCTACGTCGCTCTCCGCTCCGAGCTATACCGGGTGCTTTCCATGGTCAAGATGCGGAGCAGCGCCTACGACCCGGCGGTGCGCGAGTTTAAGATCAGCCCACGGGGCATTGAAGTTGCTAGTACGGTGGAGAGCGCCGAGGCTATCCTGCGGGAAGTCGCCGATCCAAGCGCCGCCCCACCACCCTCCACGGACCTATAAGACGGATGAACCATGACCCGTACCAAAGTCATTCTTGTGATTGAAGATGAACCCTCTATTCTTGCGCTGCTGTGCGACCTGCTTGAAGGGGAGGGATATCAGGTGCATACCGCCACGGATGGGCAGAGTGGGCTGGGACGGCTGGCCGAGGCCGCGCCTGATCTGGTGCTGTGTGATGTCATGATGCCCGGCATGGATGGTCGCGCGGTATGTAGCGCGATTTACAACAACCGCAGCTATCGCTCCATTCCTATTATCCTCATGAGCGCCGTTGCGGAGTCGTCACTGGGGCTGGACAGCGCGCAGTACAGCGCCTTTATGCCCAAGCCCATCAATCTGGATGCCCTCCTGGGGCTCATAGAACGGTTGACACCCTGACCCATGACCAGCCCACAAGCATCTGAAACGAACCCCCTGCTGTTCCGCGCGGGGCAGCCGGAGGATCAACCCCAGATCGCGGAGATGATCAGAGATATCTGGGAGGGGAATGACTATCTGGCGAAGGTATGGAACAGGTGGGCGCAGACCCCCAACAGTCTCCTGCGCGTTGCCCTGCTGGGCGATGAGATTGTGGCGACAGGGCGCGTGGTAGAGCAGGTGCCGGGCGGTTGGTGGCTGGAGGGGGTGCGTGTTCACCCGGCCTACCAAGGGCGGGGCTTTGCCTCTCAACTTCACCACCACCTGGTGGAACTGGCCTTCGAGCAGCCAGGAATCAAGTGTCTGGGAATGACAACGACCGCTGACACCCAGGCGATGGCCCACCTGGCGGAGCGCACCGAAATGGCCCTCCGTGCGGAATATCGCTACGTCCGGGGGAGCGCCCTCCCAGAGACACCGGGTGGTGTGCTCTCCCACACACCCACCAATCAGGCGGCCTTGTTGGCGGACCTCCAGCAGGGCGCGTGGTTGACTGCCTCGAGCGGTTATGCCATGAATGCATGGGTGGCGCGCCCGCTGGACGCGGACTGGCTCGGCGAAATCGTCGCTACGGGCGGCGTCTGGCGGCGCGGCGGGGCCGTGGCGCTCGCGGGGCGCGGCTCCTATGGCACAGAGCACTGGCTCTACCTGCTAGAGGGGGGGAGCGAGCAGGATCGGGAAATGATCGTTCGTCACCTCCGCTACCTTGCCTATCAGGAGAGTCCGGAGGCGCTCCTACGTTGCTTTGTCCCCCAGGGGGCGGCGGCCCTCCTCCCTCCGCTGCTCGACGCGGGGATGCAGGACCCCGAGGGGAAACCCTTTTATCTCCACCATTTCGTTCGGGAGCAGCCGGTGACCGATGAGAGGTAGGCTCGCGGCTCTGTTGCTGCTCCTGCTGGGCGGGCTGGGTGCCTTTACCCTGCTGCGGGAGCAACCCGAAACCGTGATCAGTGCTTCGCTGCTGGCGGAGGAGGGGCCGCTGGACAGCACAGGCTTTGCGCGGGCCACAGACCCCAATGGGCTTACCTTCCCTGATGCCTTCGGCCCCCATCCGGATTACCAGACTGAATGGTGGTACTACACGGGCAACGTCCAGACGGCGGAGGGTCGGCCCTTCGGCTACCAACTCACCATTTTCCGCCGCTCCCTCGTTCCGGGCTCCCCGCATCGTCCCTCCGACTTTGCCACTACCAGCCTCTACATGGCGCACTTCACCGTGACCGATGGCGAGGGCGGGGCCTTCTACGAGCATGAGCGCTTCCAGCGGGCGGGCGGCGGTGCTGCCGGGGCGCAGCCTGAGCCCTATCAGGTCTGGCTGGATGATTGGGCCGTGGAGGAAATCGAGCCCGGTCTCTACTGGATGCATGCCACTGGCGACGAGGTTGCCATTGACTTCACCCTGCGCTCCCTCAAGGCCCCGGCCCTACATGGCACCAATGGTCTCTCCCAGAAGAGCCGCCAGGTTGGTAACGCCAGCTACTACTACTCACAGACGAGGCTGGAGACGAGCGGCACCGTCACCGTGCGCGGGCAGCCGCACGAGGTCTCGGGGCTCTCCTGGAAGGATCACGAGTATGGAACTTCCTCGCTGGCCGAAAACGCGTTGGGGTGGGATTGGTTCTCGCTACAACTCTCCGATGGGCGGGAATTGATGTACTTCCAGATTCGTACTGTTGGGGGCGGGATTGAACCCGCCTCCAGCGGCTCCTTGATTCTGGAGGATGGCACCGTCCGCCCGCTGTCGCAGAGCGAGGTGGGGGTCGAGGTGCTGGGGACATGGACCAGCCCCGATTCCCAGGGGCGCTACCCGGCCCAATGGAAACTCACGGTACCCTCAGAGGGAATAGAACTGACGATTCGACCCCTCATCCCCAACCAAGAGTTGAATGTGAGCGTCACCTACTGGGAGGGCGCGGTGCTGGCGGAGGGCACGGCAGGGGGACAACCCATCAGCGCGCAGGGGTACATCGAGCTGACGGGCTATGCAGGGGCGCGGGTTCCATCGCTGTAGCCGCGCCCCCGCTGACTTATTGCTCCATCTTATTGCCGCACTCCGGACAGAACTTTGTCTTAGCTTCGACCTCCGCGCCGCAGTTGCCACACTCGGTCTTGGCGCGGAGGGAGGTCCCGCATTCCCCGCAGAATTTCCCTGACTGCGCCTTGGCCCCACACTCGGCGCAGGACGCCACCGCTTCCCGCGTCATATCTACATCTTGGATCAGGTTCCCCTCGGCCGCCTTCTGCCACACTTGATCCTTCACCGCGTGCGCCTGGGCAGCGGCCATTTCTTCCTCCAGGTCCGGCGCACACTCCTCGCAGAGACCGCGCTTGCTGTTCCAACAATTCTCCGGGCAGACCCATTTCCCGCAACGGGAGCACTGCTTGAAATGCGCCTTCGCGCTTTCGACTGCCCGTTGCAGTGCCTCATCATGCGCCTTCCCACCGATACTCTGCTGAATCTCGTAGCTGCTATCACTCACCCGCCCCAGGATGCCCCCGAAGAGATTCCCGGCGGTTCGCAGAATATCGCCCGCGATGCCGGGCACGGAGGTTTCAAAGGGCGACAGGTATCCATTGCCGCAACGGTCGCAGAAGAATTTGAACTGAAAGCCCCTATCGGTAGACAGGTCCTCGTGGTTTTGGGTAAAGTGGATCAGACTCATCAGGCAACTCCTTTAGTGGTTAGACAAAATCTACTTTAGTGATAAAGGTTTTCGCTGTCAATGCGCCCCAGCTTTATTTCCTTGCGCCAGGGCTTCTGAAAAGTCGGACCCGACCTGTGGAGGGAGGCCCTCTCCCCGGCTTTCAGCCGCCCCTCTCCCGATTTCGGGAGAGGGGACACTGAGCGAAGCGAAGTGGGGGAGAGGGCCATGCTCGCAGAACCGCGACTTTTGAGAAGCCCTGATTTCCTGCTGTAGCTATTGACGGGCCACACAAGGTCGCTGACAATTTGCGATAATGCAAGTCGTAGATGGGGAGTCGGGAACCATGAACGAGCGCGACCAATTAGAGCAGGCGATCACGGCCCTGGAGGCCCAGCGCGCCATCCTCGGAGATGCTGTGGTGGACACCGCTTTGGGGCCGATGCGCGAAAAACTGACCGCGCTCCAGACCTCATCGGCTCCCACCGAACAGCGCAAGCAGGCCACGATCCTCTTTGCCGATCTGGTCGGTTTTACCTCAATGGCGGAGCGGATGGACCCGGAAGAGGTGCGCGCCATTACCAATCGTTTCTTTCACCATGTGACCCCCGCGATCCGTCGCCACGGGGGGCGCATCGAGAAGTACATCGGGGATGCTATCATGGCGGTCTTTGGCATTCCTACGTCCGATGAGCGTAACCCGGAACACGCCATTCGGGCCGCCCTGGAGATGCAGCAGGCGATGGACTCCCTCAACAGGGATCTGGAGCGGGAT
>JACCSL010000554.1 GCA_013812995.1 Ardenticatenales bacterium
TGATACGGGGCGTGCCAACACATTGTCTTGGCCTTGCTCTGCCCTTGCCGCTCCCTTCCTCCCCCGGCTCGCCAACAGTAGGCGCTTTAGGCGAAGCCGGGGGTTTCCGGGAGCTAAACGTCTATGAACCATGTTAAATTCTTTCGCCCGCTCCATCTGTGCTTTATTGCTCACCTTGGCATTGGGTGCCTGTAGCACGCCGTCGGCCACCCCCGTTACCGTCGAAGTCGCGGCCACGCCCACCGCTACCACCGTGCCAAGCACGCCACCGGTTACGGTAACTAGCACGATTGAGCTAACGCCAACCATTGAGCCAACGCCAACCGTTGACCCGACACCCCTTCCCCCGGAAGCAGAGCTTGATTGGATGCATAATCGAACGGTGATCTGCCTGGAGGTGCGCGGCGAGGTCGAGCGGGAGCAGGCCACCGAGGAACTCTACGAGGCCCTGGATCGTCTCAGCGCCACGATGCCCGCGACGGCCAAGGCCACCATCGGAGAAGGTTGTGAGGTCAATCTACCGGACAGCGGGCTCGACCGCTTCCAGAACATCGGACCAGGAATTGTTGAGGCTCCTGGTCCCTGGCTCACCGTCGTTGTGGTGCTCGGTGACACGATGGCCGACCAACTGCTTGGCACCGAAAACGTGAACTATGCCTCCTATGAGATGATGGTCTCTGGCCAGCATGATGCAGGGGAGGTCACATCGGCTCTCGTCGTGCGGCAGGGACATCTCCAGGATGAGACATTTCTGGACTATCTCGCGATGCCGATGACCTTCCTCCGGTAGCTATTCTTCGCGCGATAGAAAATCCCAGAGCAAGGCCCCCAGTTGGTCCTGCTCAGCGACCTCGCGCTGGCGGGAAGTGTGCAGCCGCTCGTAGTCGAGCAGCAGGGCGCGGAGCATGAGGGTGAAGTGGCGCGCGCTCAGGCGGACGATGTGCTCCTCGCGGCGCGGATTGGTGTCAAAGAGCCGCCCCAGCAGCGAGGTACGCTGGCCCAGCAGCAGCAGCTCGGTGGTTCCCACCGGGCGGCTGCGCGGCACCCGGCTCATCGCCATGAAACAGACATCTTTATGGTAGAGATTGTTCCACGCAAAAAGGCCAAAGCGTTCGTCGTCGTGGGCGGGGCCACGCAAAAAGCGCGGCTGCCACTCGCGGTACTCGGCCAGGTAGAGCGTGGCGCTCATCGCCCAGTGGCGGCTCAGGCCAATCTCGGCCATCGCGCGGGTAAGCGTGGGAAGTGCCACGTAGCGGCGCGGCGCTACCATCGCGGGAAACGTGGGGTGGGTGCGAAAGTCGAACTGGGGCGCGTCGATGAGTCCCGCCTCGGGGGCAAGCAGCCCCAGGGACTGGAGCGAGGCCCCGATGTTGTGTAGCACATGGTCCAGCACGGACCGATACTCGATCTCCTCGTGCCCCAACAGCATCGTTTCGATGCCTGCCAGAGCCTCGCGGAAGCGGTTCGCGCGCACCTTGCGGACCGCGTCGGCCTCGTCGGGGCGGAGCATCTGCCCCAAATTTTCCTCTCGTTTGGGGACGCCCTGACGTCTTGTCTCTAGCTCCTGATTGATCGTCTCGACCAACCACCCCTTGAGGACAGTTGCCAATTCCTTGACAGTGATAGCGGTATTCTCGTTCATTCCCCGTGCTCCTTTGGCTGTTGGCATAGTTTGTTTCAGCGCGAGCCGACCTGTCAATCCCACCTGATAGTGGCTTTTACGTTGAGAGCTTGAAGGAGTTGCGCTGCTCTTTTGCTTTCCTTGTCGCGACCCGCAAGCCTTCCTATACTCTTTGGAGGAGAGGAGCAACACGGGGTCAACCACCCCCGAGTGGAACTTGGGGGCTTCGCCCAGGGGGCACCCGCGGGTACCCTCTGGGTGAAGCCCGGTTGATTAGAACCTCAGCCACCACGCCACGGCGTGACGGGGCTACGTTCGCGGTGAATGAAATAGGCACGTCGGGGTACTCCACTAGCCCCGACCACTGCGGTCCGTCGTTAAACATCGCTGAGGGTAGGCGAAGTGCGGCGGACAAAAACCACCGACGAACATTGGCGAAGTGGACCACCC
>JACCSL010000572.1 GCA_013812995.1 Ardenticatenales bacterium
CGGTGGTCACATCTCCCGAATCCTCCAGAAATCGGGTCACGATCTCCACCAGGGCGCGCGCCGTTTGGGGCCGCTGCTCCGGGGCCTTGGACATCATGCGGCTCACGAGGCGCGCCACGCCGGCGGGCAGCGATGGTTTCAGCGTCTGGATATCCGGCGGCGGTTCCTGGATGTGGGCGATAGCGACAGCAACGGGATCATCGCCGGGGAAGGGGAGTTTGCCCGTGAGGAGTTCAAAGAGAAGGACTCCCAGCGAGTAGATGTCAGCCGCCGGGGTGAGCGGGCGACCCATCGCCTGCTCCGGCGCGATGTAGTGGCTGGTACCCCAGACCTTGCCCGGCTCCGTCAGTCCGGCCCCGGCCATGTCCCGCGCGATGCCGAAATCCGTGACCTTGACCTCGCCCTGCTTGGAAATCAAGACATTGCCCGGCTTGAGGTCGCGGTGGATCAGCCCGGCCTCGTGTGCCACAGCTACACCCATCGCGATATCGCGCAGCAGCGACAGCGCCCGCTGGGGGGGCATCGCGCCCTCGAAACGTATCAGCTCCTTCAGATCTTGCCCGTCGATATACTCCATGACGATGAAACTGATACCCTCGCTCATCTCCACATCATAGACCTGCACGATGTAGGGCGAGTCCAGGTGCGCCACAATGCGGGCCTCGCGCCGGAAACGCTCCAGCAGCCCCTCGTCTTTGGCATACTGCGGGCGCAGGATCTTGATCGCCACCTGCCGTCCCATCCGCTCATCTGTCGCCAGCCAGACCTGCGCGGTTCCGCCCTCGCCAAGTAGCCGCTCCAGTCGATATCGTTCCTTGAGTATGGTGCCTGGTTCAGTCATCAAGCCTCTCTAACAACAACGCCGCCCGGAGGCGGCGCGTGGGTCGCTAAGCATAGGTTAGCTGTCACTCTGCGGCTGCGGACGACCATAGAGCCACCAGTACTGCCCCTTCGGGTAGTGCTCCGTTCCGCCGGGCGATATCGCCTCGCCATCCTCCCAGATCGTGCGGAGCCGCTCATCCAGGGTCTGGAGGCGCTGGCGGCTGTCGGCGAGCGCTGCATGCGACTCGCCCTCCTGCAAGAGCTGTTCCAGCCGCAGGCGAATCGCGACCTCCTGCGGGTAATCGGCGCGGCAGCGGCCCTCGCCCTCCCAGCAATTTTGCAGAAACCAGTTCCAGGAATCCGTGTAGCTTTTCGCTTCCCGTCCCAGTTTTTGGTAATACTGCTCCGCCATCATGCTTTTGCTCTGCGAGAGTGTCTCTCTGGCCTGATGCACGATCTCGGGGGCAACGCTCTGAGTCTCCAGGGTATTGAGGCGCTCCAACATGCCCCCCAAGGTCATCTTGATGAGCCAATCCCCCTGCGGCGTTTGTACACTGATGGTTTTGAAGAGGCGCTCATCCAGAAGGTACTCTTGGAGCTGCTGGCTCATCGCCTCGACCTCTTGAGCCAGTCGCGCGGTTGCGTCATGCATGGGCCTTCGCCTTCCTTTCAGGAGCGGGCAAGCAAGCGGGCCATAAAGAGAGCGATGGAAAAGCTGCTCACAAGGATCATACCCTGCCATATATCGAAGGTGGGCGATACCTGAACCGTTGCGAAGGCAGAGCCGGAGGGCATCATCGTAGTCAGCCAGATCGAGCCGATCACGCTTAACAGGGCAAAGAGAACACGGAGAAAAAGCTGGCTGTTCATAACGGTATCGTGAGTCTCCCGGTGTAGATGGCGAAGATGAGGATGGCTCCGGCCGCGATCAACAACAGGTGGATCAGGCACCCACCGATCTTGCGAATCAGTCCAAAAATCCAGACGATCAGCAGAACGGCGATGGCACCCATGATGATAAGATTGACGTCCATGACGTATTAGTACCTTTGAAGAAGGGCTGGAGCGCAGCAGGCTACCCTGTTTGTAGCAAATCTTATGCCTTGGCCCAACCCGGTTATTTTTTGGTGAGATTCTGAGTAATAGCGCGGCGACGCCAGCGAAAGCCCTTTGCCAGCGCCCACTCGGCGAGCCCCGGCAGCACGCGCGCCAGGTTTACCAGGAAAAAGTCGCTCCAGGTGACGTAGCGGGCGCGGCTGCCCCGTTCGATGCTGTCTACAATGACCTGAGCCACGCGCTCCGGCGGAACGGCGATGGCGGCGGGCTTGTTCCTCGCGGTGCGGAGTTGGTTGGCCACGAACGAGGTCCGTGTGACACCCGGATAGATGCTCGTGACCTGAATGTTGCTTCCCTCCAACTCAACGCGCAGGGTGTCTGCCAGTCCATTGAGGGCATACTTGCTGGCGCAGTAGAGGCCGATATTGGCGGTGGCGCGCATCCCCACGATACTCGACACCTGCACGACTTGCCCCCCGCCCTGCGCACGCATTAGGGGGAGTACCAATTGTGTGAGATGGAGGGGCGCGAAAAAATTCACCTCGAACAGGTAGCGCGCCTCGTCCAGCGTGCTTTCTTCCACGGGTGCATCCAGTCCCACCCCCGCGTTGTTGATGAGCACATCCACCCGACCAAACTGCTCCATCGTGGCGGCGATCAGCGCCTCCCGGTGTGAAGCCACGCTCACATCGGTGGGCACTGCGAGGCGCTCGCCCGGCAGGTGCGCCAGGCTGCGCGCCAATGCCTCCAGGCGCTCCTGCGAGCGCGACGCGAGGATAACGCTAGCCCCGCGCGTCGCTAGCAGCCGCGCCGTTTCCTCGCCGATGCCCTCGCTCGCCCCGGTCAGCAGGACTACCTTATCCTCGATCAAGGGCTAGATCTCCACCCGGAAGCGTTCGCCGTCCGTGACGCTCAGGGCGAACTCGCCCATCAGCTTTGCCACCAGTTCCAGGTCGCCCAGGCGAATCATCTCGACGGTGGTATGCATGTAGCGGTTGGGAAGCGAGATCAGCGCGGTCGGTACCCCGGCGCGCGACAGGAAGACCGCATCCAGGTCTGTGGAGGTGTAGTTGGGCGCGGCCTGGAATTGGATGGGGATGGCGTTTTCTCGCGCCACTTTTTCCAGGCGGCGGCGTACCACCGGGTGAACCCCGGCCCCGTGGGCGAGGACCGGTCCCTTGCCCATCTTGATGCCTCCATGTCGTTCCTTGGAAAGAGTCGGCCAGTCGGTGGCGTGGGTCACATCCATGACGACTGCGACGGTGGGAGAGAGACGATAGGTTGCCATCGCTGCACCGTGCCCGCCAACCTCTTCCATCACGGTCGAGACCGCAACTACAGTGGTCTGGAGGCGGTGGCGATTCTCCGCACAGCGGCGCAGGGCCTCGGCGGCGGCAAAGGTGCCAACACGGTTGTCCATAGCCCGCGCAATGGCAACGTCCTCACGCAGAATCTCGAAGTCGTCCACGTAGGTGATCGCGTCGCCAATCTGGACCAGCTCCTCCGCTGCTTCCCGGGAGGTCACCCCAATGTCGATGAAGTTCTCATGGTGTTTTGGCGGCTTGGGCTCATTGTCGCGGTCCTGAAGGTGGATGGGAGGGGCTGCCGTCACCCCACGCACCGACCCGCGCTCATTGTGGATAATAACGCGCCGTCCTCGAACCATCGACGGATCAACGCCCCCGATAGGTTTGTAGTAGATAAACCCCTCATCGGTGATGTAGTTGACCATGAAGCCGATCTCATCGGCGTGTCCGGTCAGCATCACGGTGGTCTCGCTGTCTGCGTGCAAGGTGGCATAGACGTTGCCATACGCATCGGACTCCACCGTGTCAGCGAACTGTGCCACATAGTCTCGCCAGACACGCTGCCCCGCCATTTCAAAGCCTGTGGGGCTGGGCGTAGTCAGCAACGTACGAAGAAAGCTCAGGGATTCTTCAAGCATGGATAGCCTCTGATTGAAATAGCCAGGATTATCCGCGAGTATAAGCAGCGGCGCATTTTCAGCCAATCTGCGGCAGCAAACAAAAAGCGGAACCCGGTTAGGGTTCCGCCTGCTGACCTGGAGCTGAAAACTATGCTTGCTCTTTGTCCTTTTCTTCTTCTTCCTCGCCGCCATTCTTGCGCAGCCACTCGCCTACCTGCTTGCCAAAGTCGCGCGCACTCTCGCTCGCCTTTTGGCCTGCACCCCGCGCGCTCTCGCCGGTTTGCTCGCTGGCGTTGCGCACCCCCGCGCCAACCTCTTTCATAACGTCCTGGAAGCGCTGGGTGTAGAAGCTTGCCGCTTCGGAAGCCTCCTTCGCGGGGTCGATCTTCTCGTCGCGGGTGCGGTACTCGCCGCGAATGATACGATCAAAGTCTCCGCTCTTGACCCACTTCATAATCTCGGAGACGCGCCAGACGGGGAACGGATGCGTCGTACCAATTTCCGAGAAGAAGCGCAGCGCCTTGTCATAGCCATCCGGCCACTGCTCGTACTCCTCGGCCTGCTTGATAAAGGCATCGATGTTGAACTTCTCCGAAGAGGAACCACCCGCCAGATTCATCATGGTGCGACAGGTAATCATCGGGTCCCGCACGACGAGGGTCGCTGCCCGGTCCGCTGTGAATTCAGCCGCCCGGAACCATTCCAGAAGTGCTAGCTGGACCGCCCACAGCGGCAGGCCCAGAATCCCGGACAGCCCCGTGGCGAAGATCAAAATGCGCATCATGGTGATGTACAGGACGTGGTCAGAGAGAATATGACCCACCTCGTGCGCGAGCACCGCCTGAATCTGGGAGTCATCCAGCAGCGAGACCAGCCCGCTGTTGAGCACAATGATTGGCTTGGTGGTGCCAAAGACCATCGCATTGGGCACGGGCGTCTGGCTGATGTACAGATCATATTCGTCAGGCATGTCCAGCGTGTACAGCACATGCTGGTAGCTGCTGTAGATGTGGGGTAACTGCTCAGGGCCGATCTTGACGGAATTGCCCAGCAAAATCTGGCGGTACAGGCGCTCCAGGTTGAGCTCTACGATCTTCTTGATGGCGACATCCAACAGGGGAATCTGCTTCAAGGCAGCGGTGGCCGCGCGATCCCCCGGGTGCTCATACGATTTGGGCGAAATATTCTTTAGTTGGTGGCGAATGGGAAGGGTATCCTCAGTCATTCCTAATATCCTTTCGGAGGAGTGGACGGGGTCGTTTGGTCGATACTGGAACCATGTACGTCTTCGGGTTGCATTGAGTTGCACCCGACTTTAATCGGCTTCTTCTTCTGGCTCGGGCCAGGGCATTGGGTTCCCACTTTCGAGCAGCGTTTTCAGGCGAGCGAGCACCAGGGTCCAGCCATCCGTCACGATGGCCTGTGTCTCCGGCGCATCCTCCTCGAACAGGTGGCGGACCTCCACCCACACAATCTCTCCCATCGGCTGCACCTGCCACTCTACGAGGCTCGTTGGTTCATCCAGCGAGGTAAACTCGAAGGTAAAGGCAACGCGGGTGGCGGGCTGCCAGGCGGTGAGTTTGCCTTGTATAACCGGTTTTTCTTCCTGCCCCCATGCCACACGCTCTCCCCGCTCCCACCCGAAGGTCAGGCAAGGCGCGACATACCAATCTCCCTGATAGTCGGGTCGGGTTACCGCCCGCCAGACCGCCTCGTAGGGTGCATGAATGTAGGTCGCCGCACGAACAATTTCAGCTGTCATATACGCTCCTTTTTCCACAAGAGGCTTCCATCATAGCACGAGCGTGCGCCAGCCACCCACCTCTGGTTTGATGATAGGATAGGTTTGCGCATATATAGAGAGTTGACTATAATGGCTGTCGATGAGTCGTTCGCGGGGTGTAGCGCAGTCCGGTAGCGCGCTTGCATGGGGTGCAAGAGGTCGCTGGTTCGAATCCAGTCTCCCCGACTACCAACGTGAAAAAGGCCGACAGCTTGCTGTCGGCCTTTTTGTATCATATCGGAGAGGTGGATGGACGAGGCACAAACCACGCAACCACACCTGCGCGCGGTCGCGGCGGGGCTCGCCCTGCTGGCTGATTTGAAACGGGCGGATATTTTACTGTACGAGTTGATTGACGAGGGGCGGGTGCGGGTCGTTGCACAGGCGCAGCCGCATTCCGTGCCCCCCATCTATGCCTCTTCCCTGGTTGGCCGCGAGCAATCCCTTGCCGAGTTGCCAGCGGTGGCAGGCGTCCTCCGGGGCCGCGAGGCCGCGCAGGGGGCGCGTCACCTCACTGAGCACCGCTCCCATGTCGTGCAGCAGGCCTATGCGGTCGAGGATAAGGCCAGGCAGCGCGTGGGCGTTCTGACAGTCGAGAAATCCCTCGTCGAGCATGAGCGCCATGCCACGCGGCGCTCGCCTTTTCATCAGGCACTCGAAGATTTGCGCGATATGGTACTCCGGGGCGAGACCGCTGGCATGGCCGACCTTTCCTTTTTCGATCAGTCCGATGGCATCA
>JACCSL010000592.1 GCA_013812995.1 Ardenticatenales bacterium
AGGCAGTAGCGCAGGGTGACGCCGTTTGCCAATGCCTTCTGCGTCGACGCCTGAATCGTTGGACCATCCGCGATGGGGTCGCTGAAGGGAATGCCCAGTTCCAGCATGTCCGCGCCGCTCTCCGCCACCGCCGGGACGAGGCGCTGCATAGACTCTTTCTCAGGGTAGCCGATGGTCAGATAGGGCATGAGGGCGGTGCGCCCCTCGGCGCGCAAACGCTGAAAAGTCGCCGGGATTCGGGACATGGAAGCTCCGTGGTAAAAATGCTATCTTCGGGTTGAATCACGCTGAGTTAAAGCTAAAACGTAATGCGTAAAACATAATACGGCCAGTCCCTATCCTGGTGCTTTTGGGTGACTCCCTCAAGGAAAGTTTTATGACGACTTCGTTCCTGTGCTCCATCGCGGGCATCTCGCTGGTGGTGGGTGGCATTGGCATCATGAACATCATGCTCGTCTCGGCGGCGCTACGCCATGATTGAGGATGGTATTCAGCACTCCCAGTCGCCAAGCTCGTAGAGAATCGCAGTGGCAGCAGCGACCATCGCGGTTTCCGCCCGCAGGATGCGCGGCCCGAGCGAGACGGGAATCGCCCCGTACGCCTGAGCGCTCAGCACCTCGTTCTCCTCGAAGCCGCCCTCGGGGCCAACGAAGAGCGCCACGCGGGTGGGCCGCGAGCCATCGACGGGGTGCAGTGCCTCTTTCAAAGACTTGCTGCGCTCCTGCTCCCAGGCAATCAGGGGAAGCGCAGCGGAGGCGCGGACCTCGCCCAGCGCGACCTCCAGAAGCTGCGGCTCGACGATCTGTGGCAGGCGACCGCGCCCGCTCTGCTCGGCGGCCTCGCGCGCAATCGCCTCCCAGCGGTCCAGCTTCACGTCGCCCAGGCTCTGGAGCGAGCCCACGACGGAACGACGTGTCAGGAGGGGCACAAAGCGGGAGACGCCAAGCTCGGTTCCCTTCTGGAAGACCCAGTCCAGCTTTTTCCCCTTCAGGAGCGCCATGTAGAGGGTGAGGTGCGTCCGGGGCTCGCGCTCCGTGGGACGCTGCGCCCGGACCGTACCCTGCACGGAGCGTTTGGCAAAGGAGTGCAGTTCGACCTCGCGCTCCGTGCCGCTGTTGTCCAGCACGATGACACGCGCGCCCTCGTTCAGCCGCAGCACGCGGGAAATCTGATGCGCGAGGTCAGCGGGGAAAAATATATTATCCCCCTGAATCAACTCCTCCGAGACAAAGAAGCGGTGCATACGCTTAGCCCCCTTGCCGCTCGACAGCCAGGCCAATCCAATCGGACTGGTTGAGACGCTCGCGCACGACCAGCCCCAGCGCCGCGACCTTTTCCTGAACAATATCTTCCCGCTCGACGATGATGCCCGCCAGGAGAATCAATCCTCCGGGGGCCAACCGCGCCAGGGCATCGGGCAGCAGCAGGGCGATGACCTCGGCCAGGATGTTAACGACGATTAGATCAAAGGGGCCATCGAAGGTGTCCACAGAGCCCACTTTGACCTCGATTTGCCCGGTGAGCTGATTTAGCTCGATATTTTCGAGCGTGGCCTGCACCGCGACGGGGTCCGTGTCGCTGGCGACGATCTGCCCCGCGCCCAGCCGCGCCGCTGCCACGCTGAGAATCCCGCTGCCCGTGCCAAGGTCAAAGATGCGATCTCCCGGCTTCAGGTATTTTTCGAGTAAAAGCAGGCAGAGCTGCGTGCTGGGGTGTGTGCCCGTCCCGAACGCCATGCCAGGGTCCATGCGAACGGGCAGTTCGCCCTCACCCATCGGCCCCTCGTCCCAGGCGGGCACGACGACCAGCCGCTCGCCGGGTTTGGTGCGGCTGTAGTGCTGCTTCCATGCCTCTGCCCAATCGGACTGCGCCAGCTTGCGCACCTCCGGCTCCGGCATGGGGTAGATCATGTTCAGGTGCCAGATGGCCTCGCGGAGCTTCTGGACTGTCTCCTCGGCTCCCTCGACATCCGCGATGTAACTCTTCACTACCAGTGGCTGCACCACCGGGCCCGTGCTATCCGAGGTGGCAAGAACGTGCTCGATCACCGCGCCGCCCTGCCCGTACCGCGCCATCACCTCGCTCAACGCCTCGGCGGCCTCGCCGTCCACACCTCGTACCGCC
>JACCSL010000608.1 GCA_013812995.1 Ardenticatenales bacterium
CGGTGGTACAGCGACAGGGCGAACTGGCCGCGCGGAGCATCACGGTCAAGCAGACCCCTAAGGGGATCTCATTCAAGGCAAAGGTCGGGACGATGGAGAATACCACGACCGTCCAGGTGCGATTCGAGGTGTATAAGGAGAACACCCTCATTTATTCCTATATCACCACCCAGTATAAGGTGATGAAGGCCAGGAATGCCAAAGAAAATTCCATCGATATGGACAAGGAGCTTTGGCTCCCGTCGAGCCCCGGTACCTATGAAGTGCGTATGACCGTGGATCCCAACAACCGCTATACCGAGCCTGATGAGATGAATAATACCGTCTCGCAGATGTTTACGGTCAGCGATAAGGTCGCCCTGGCACCGCAGCTTCAGGGTAGCCCCCGTGATAGACAGCAGTGGTTCGCAGAGTCCACCATTCCTCTGGAGATAGCGCAGGAGTCCACTCTCGCACGGGTAAACCGCTCCGCCCCGGTTGAATTCCTGTCGATTCAGACCTACCAGTACGAACAGGATGAGGCCGAGTCTGGGGTATTATTCCCGGTCAAGGTCGCCGAACAGCGGCTCCCGGTTACCTCGCTCGCGAATGTTAGCCTGACGCTCGCACCTCAGGTGAAGGCCGGCCCGGTCGTGCTTCATGTATGGGCCCTCGCGGGCAATGTGCCTTCCGCAGAGCCACTGATCATCACCTTCAATTACATCCCGCCTCAGACTCCGATTACCAGTGATACCGTTCATTACTACCTTTTTGAGGGGCAGGTAGGGGACAAGCTCGCCTTCACCCATAAGGTGGACCCGACCAATAGTACACGCCTCTTCCTCTGGTACCCGGACAATGCTGGAAAAGCCAACCAACGATCGCCCCTGGCTGGGAGCGTGACACTCAGTGTCCCACATGCCCCCGCTGGTAGTTACGTGCTGGCTGTGCAGGGTGACCCACAGGCCAGCAGCACCTATACCCTAAACCTGTCCTCTGCACCTGGTGGCGGCGAGGGGAGTGAGGAGCTTCGTACCAGAGCCGCCAGCTCATCCGCAGAGCCGCAACGGCCCATCTTTCTGGCTCCGGACGAAGAGCATCCAGAGACGCTCTACCAGGTATTCATGCCGTTCCTCAATCCTTACCCAATCGACCAATAACCCCAAGAACCTGGCGAGTCAATCGGCTCGCCAGGTCCCTTCTTTCCAAGCATAGCACCTTACTAGCTTTAATACCTTTCTCGCCTCACGCATCACTATAGGCTGCTCGGTGGCTTGCCCTCGTCTCCGCCTTCTCTAGTCACCTCAATCCCAAAGATCTCACAGCCCGAAGGAGCATCAGCATGGTCAAGAGATATCGGTTCTATATTACCCTCTTGTGGGGGTTTTGCCTGGTAGTTATAGCAGCTCTTGCTGTATCCACAGCCATGGCAAGAACCATAGGAGTCCACACGAGCATCTTGCAGACGGCAAGGAGTCGTGGAGCAGTACAGCCATCCCTCGATCTGGGAACGACTTTGGCCCGTCCGCAGGGAGATGGGCGGGATGGGCCCTTCACAGCTCCCCCAGGAACATCTCAGATCAATGTGGTGCGTACCTCGGTGTTCGGTACTGTAGCGGGGGGCCAATCGACCATTCGAGTCGGTAGAGTAGATGGGTTTCAGGTAGGCGATATGGTCCTGATTCACCAGTCGCAAGGTACGGGCGCAGGGAATTATGACGTTGGTGTTATCTTATCTGTTGGCCCAGATACTCTTGTCCTAGAAAAACCGCTACAGAATGCTTATGAGGGTGCCACCTACCTATATCGAGCTAATGGGGAATGTGAGGGAAGGGGGATGCGCGGTGAGTACTTTAATAATGTTAATCTAACCGGGTCATCTGTCCTTACACGCTGTGACGCGCAGATCCGATTTGGATGGGAGGCGGGCAGTCCGGATGGGAGCCTGCCGGCGGATAACTTCTCGGTCCGATGGACTGGTGAACTTTATACACCTATTAGCAGCACCTATGAGTTCACCGTTGCTGCAGACGATGGGTTTCGGTTTTATATCGACGATATGGTAGTCCCAGCATTCGATAGATGGACACCCCCTGCTGATGCTACCTATGTCTTCTCCCTATCGCTATCGGCTGGGACTCATAGCGTCAAGGTTGAATATTACGAAGAGACCGGGAACGCGAAGCTCCAGCTTCAATCGCCCACAACAAGTGCACGGCCTCAGACATGAAACGAACGAGCCCAGGTTGTACGGATTCCCCAGTATACCAACCTGTATGTCCCTGCGGGAGCGACATTGGTTCCGCCTTCGTGGGATGGGGTCACTGGGGGGATTCTGGTAGCAGATGTTGCTGGAGACTTGATCATAGAGGGAGCCATTGAGG
>JACCSL010000279.1 GCA_013812995.1 Ardenticatenales bacterium
CCACGACGTGGTCATCCAGCAGGTTCACCTCATCCACGTAGAGAACGCCGCGATTGGCCGCTGCCAGGACGCCGGGTTCGAAGCGCTTCTCGCCGCGCTTGATCGCGGTCTCGATATCCAGGGTACCAACCACGCGGTCCTCGGTGGCACTCACGGGGAGATCAACCATGCGCGTGCGGCGGTGATTGATGGGCAGCGGATCTTCGCCAGCCGCCTTGCGCCCCCGGCAGAGATCGCAGAGGTTCGCCTCATCATCCGGGTTGCAGCCGAAGGGGCAGCCCGCGACGACGCGGAGTTCCGGCAGTAGGGCGGCCAGGGCGCGGACGGCGGTACTCTTGGCGGTACCCCGCTCGCCCCGGATCAGCACCCCGCCGATGCGGGGATTGATGGCATTCAAAATCAGGGCCTGCTTCATCAGGGCCTGACCGACAATGGCGGTAAATGGGAAAATCGTAGGCATAATCTTGACTTTTGCTCCGTAACTAGCGCGGTCAAGAGTATAGCGATGGACGGAAGCAACGTCCAATGGGTCTTCCAGATGTATGGGGAGGCAGGTACCAGCAAATTGGCACGGGGGTTGACGGGAGGCAACTAGGCCCGGAACCGCCTGGCATCAGTGGCGAGTTCTTGATACACCTCATACCCTATCGGCATCGGCAGCATGACGTGCGGATTGGCCTTCGACACCTTGAACTATTCTTTGCTATACTCTCGTTGAGGCACAGGACGAGGTAATCCTTCAAAACACGCAATAAGGGAAAGCCGTCCTGAAGGTAATGCCCGAATTTTTCATTCAAAGGACATGCCGCTTAATATGCAACGCTTTCCTTATATCACCGACTATGTTAATGAGATATTTGATAAAGAAAAGGTGCGATTTGATTACCTTTTCATCCGCCCGATATTTAATATCTCACTCTTCTCCCTTCGTTTTATTCTTATCCCCGTGAAGTTCCTTTTCCATCGTAAGGTTTGGGGCTTTGAAAGGAGATTAATTGATAGCATCCTAGCCTTTGGCATCAAATACCTCGCCTCCAGCGAAGCTATCGAATTGCTCATCAGGCATGTACAGATTGAGCCATTGTTATATCGCTATCTTCTTTCCGGCACACCTGAGCGAAGAGAAAGGTCTGGTGAGATGCTAAAAGGAATCGATGGCGATTTCAGTGTCAACTCAATTGAAGACATTGTCCGGCACGGACTGACCATCTGCCACGATGATCTCTCCTACGAAGTCTTCGAACGCTTCGACAAAGGTGCCTTTCTGGACAATCTCGCCTTCTATCGAAACAGCAGACCGGAAGACATTGCGCAGTTCGGCAACAAGGTTATGGAACAGAATCGCAAATATTCGTGGCAGATCTTCGGCCCTACAAATATAATCATCAGCGTTGTCTTCACGATCACAATATTTGCCGATTTCCACACCGCCATCCGTGCACTCAATTCCTTTGATTCTGATGCTGTGCTGCTCTGGTGCTTAAAACATATTTGCGCGGAAGACAAGCGTACGATGATCGACCTGGACTTCTACCTTCAATCGTACAGCAACCGTAGTCACTACAATAACGATGCGTTCAGATCTCACCCGAACGAGTATCTCCATTCCCATATTGCGTTCTATGAGTTTGCATACGACTTATTGCGAAAGAATCAGCAAGTGCCGCAAGGAGATATAAAATGACCGATTGTTACATTACAAGCACAGGCTCATACTTGCCGGGAGAGCCGGTTGATAATGAGAGCATTGGAAAATATCTGGGAGATGTGATTGGGGAAGAGCGCATTCGACGCAAAATTCTGCAAGCCAATGGCATCCAAACCCGATACTATGCGCTTGACAAAAAGCAGAACGCGACACATTCGCTATACGAGCTGGCGGCCGAGGCGGTCAAGACTTGCCTGCCACAAGATCGGACTTCGTTGAATATCAACTATCTATCTGCGGGCACTACCCACGCACCGCTGCTTGCGCCAGGGCTTTCTTCGATTTTGCATGACCAATTGAGCAAAGACAAAGTTATCAGTCATCCGCTTGAGATTAACTCTAATTCAGGCATCTGCTCGTCGGGTGCCCAAGCGATTGTTAATGCTACCCGCGCGGTGAGGTCAGGGGATGCTGAGACAGCGATCTGCGTTGGAGTTGAGCAACCTTCTGTTGGCTTAAAATCAAAAGCGTTCCGCACCACCTATGATATTCCCGACACCCTTCGGAATGTCATGTCATCCAAGTGGTTCATGTCTGTGTTCCTGCGCTTTATGCTATCCGATGGTGCTGGCGCATTTCTCCTCGAACAACGACCGAGCGAGCAGGGTCTCTCTCTAAAGGTGAACTGGACTTACTCGCGCTCGTTTGCAAACCAAGCTCCACTCTGCATGCAACTACCAAGCAATCCCATGATATTAAGCCAGGATATCAAAATTCTTTCAAAATACATGGCTCCCCTATCAAAGAAGGTTCTGGAGGATGCCCTGTGCGAACATGAAGAGACACTGGATTGCTACACCATGTTTCTACCTCATATGTCCTCGTACTACTTCGAACCGACCGTCAAGAAGGTTTTGGCCGACCTTTCACCGAATCGGGAAATCCCCTATTGGACGAATCTGCGCACAGCGGGCAATAGTGGTGCCGCCAGCATCTTTATCATACTTGATGAATATCTGAAAACCCAACCCGTGGCAGATGGCGACCGTATCCTACTTTTTGTGCCGGAATCAGGTCAATTCAACTACGTCATCATAAGCCTTTCCGTTGTCTCGTGACTTTGGTTGTATAAGGAGCAGGTCCCATGAAGATTGCAGTTGTTGGTGCTGGCAGCAGTGGCCTCGTCACGCTGAAATATCTTCTTGACACATATCCTGCGACGGACATAGTTTGCTTTGAGAAGAGTCGCTCGGTGCGCGGTTGTTGGGGTGATCAGCGACCAGATTTTGTCTCTACATCCACTAAATACACCACGCAGTTTTCCTGCTTTCGCCAATGGTCATCGGAAGTAGCGCCCAAACAGAATTTTGAAGAGTTCTATCGCGGTGCCGAATTCGGTGATTATTTGGATGCTTTTGCCACGACCTTCAACCTGAGAGAGCACATTCGGTTCGGCGTCGAATTGCGGCACCTAGAATGGATCGGTGGCGGTTGGTCACTTCTCCTGGCAGAAAATGGGGAAGAGGAACGCATGACATTCGATTCCATTTTTTTCTGTACCGGCCTGGTGAATCAGAAGGCACAAGTCGCTTCCACAGGGATTCCGAGTACAGACAAATATGAAGGTATCTGCAATGCAACCGTCGTCATCGTTGGCGGAGGAGAATCAGCCGCTGATATCGCTACCTATCTGGCGAAACCGGAACATAACAACACTGTCTTTCTCTCGCTTCGCTCCGGCATTCGAGTCAGCCCGCGCTATCACCCAATCCGGGGCGTGCCCTCAGATTTTTTGCGTAATCGGTTGTTACTCTCTTTCGACAAAAGAGTACGAAACCGGGTTGGAGAGCGATTTGTGACGTTTCGCATCCGCTTTGATCGGCTCCTCGTCTGGTGGTTTCCACACCAGGGGGCAACTAAGAATCTCAATGATCGGGCCCAGGCATTAAGGCGTGAGTGGGATCTTAAACTCAAAGCCCGGGCGAAGGGCGAGCTTTTTAATGTCTTCCACAACAAAAGTGATGATTTCCTTGATGCTGTGGCGGAAAAGCGGCTACAGATCATCGGCCCGCCCATTGACGAGCAGTGGACCGACTATTTCGACTTTGACCAAACAACAACGCTTCATCTTTCACCGGACATACTGGTCCGTTCCACCGGATATCGCTCCCAATTGGCAGAGCTGTCAGGAGGTGTCATCTGCCTCAAAGATTTCTATCACGGATGTGTGCACACCGACAGGCATAATCTATTTCTGATCGGGTTTGCGCGACCGATCATCGGCAACATTCCATCCATCGGCGAAATGCAGGCGCGCTATACTGTTGGCGTGCTCTCTGGAAAATACACGCTTCCAACGGCATTGAAAGAAAAACAGGATGAAGCCTGGAATTCGCTAAGCGCGGAGTACGGCACAATCAATACAGAGAACGTATATCCCGTTGAGCAATTCGCGTATTGCGATACTCTAGCGCGCGAGATGGGCATCATGCCAACTCTTGCAGCCGTCGGATCGTTGCGACTATGGCTGAAGATCATGTTGGCCCCGGCCAGCACCATGCACTACGTGGATGAGTGCTTTGATCGGCAGGCGATCAAGCGCGAGAAGGTTTACACCCCTGTTATCCTTCTTGTTTTCCTCGCCCTGATGCGACTGATAGGAGTCCCCTTTCGATTACTCAAAAGCGTTCGCAACGTCAGGATAACACCGTCAAGAATGCGATGATAGCGTGGCGCACGATCAGGGTGCTGCGCCGCCGCGCGCCTAGCCCCAACAACCACCGTAGCAATCCCCGTTCGATTTCATCCGTGCGCCTGCTGCTTCGCACAACATGAGAATCCGTAACGGTGGGCCCTCTGTTGTATTTTGAGCGTTTTCCGATGAGTCGCAGATACCTTGGCGTTCTTCCACACAACGATCCCATGTACACCTTTCTGGCCCATGAGGTCCTGGGGCAGGTACTGGGGATACATAGCCCCTTTGCCCGCTTCGATGTCCATCGGCTGGACCGGCTCGCGGTGGCCTTCGAGTACCGCGAGCGACAGAGCGGT
The DNA here is from genome assembly GCA_013812995.1 of Ardenticatenales bacterium. Taxonomy (GTDB): domain Bacteria; phylum Chloroflexota; class Anaerolineae; order Ardenticatenales; family Ardenticatenaceae; genus JACCSL01. Next base: position 4,700 of record JACCSL010000279.1, read on the forward strand.
GTCGCGCTGCTGGGCAAGTTCTATGGCAACAAGCCGCTGCCCTTCGGGAAGCAGGTGGGGTCGGACCACCAGGCCGTTCAGATGCAGCAGGAATTTGCCGCGCTGCATTATTTGCGCACGCTGGGGCTGGACCACACGCCCTGCCGCGTGGTGCGTCCTCTGGCGCAGAGCGAGGCGCTGAACTGCCTGCTGGTTGAGGAGTTTGTGGCGGGGGAGGATTTGCTTTTTTTTATCCGGGCGGCGATTGAGGAAGGAAGAAGCGAGTCCCTTCGCACACGACTGACCGAGCTTGCCCGCCTGCTCGCGATGCTCCACGACCGCACCGAGCGTTGGGCCCCCATCGACACAGCCCCTGTGCTGGCCTACCTGGACAAGCTCATCGTGCAACTCACCTACTGGCACATCCTGTCGCTGGAGCAGCAGCAGCGGCTGCTGGCCCTGCGCGCCGCCTGGGGCAAATCGCTGCTACTGCACGGCTCACGGCAGGTGCTGATTCACGGGGATGCCACGCCCGCTAACTTTATCTTTCAGGAGGGGCAGGGCGTCATTGCCATCGACCTGGAGCGGCTGCGGCTGGGCGACCGCGCGGCGGACCTGGGTTGTATCGCGGCAGAGCTGAAGCACCTCTTCCTCTGGTACGGTCACGATGAGGGAGCCAGCGAGCCCTATATCCAGCACCTCTACCAGAGTTATGTCAATTATATGGCGGCGCAAGACGAGAGTCTAACAAGCCTGACTGCACGCGGTCGCTTCTACATGGGGTGCATAGAGCTACGCATCAGCCGCAACGCCTGGCTGGACTGGCCCTATCGGCGGCGGCTCATCGATCATGCGATGGGGTGCCTGGCTATTTAAATACCCCTATGCCCCTCCCTGTATCACAGGCTGCGGCTCGCTGCTTTCCTCATGATTGAGCGTGGCGGCGCAGTCGGCACTGATGAACAGCTCGACGAGGCGGCTGTCCAATCGCCCACGCTGCACGTCTTCGCGCAGGATACGATAGGCGACCTCGCGGGTGTAGGCTTTCTTGTAAGGGCGGTCCGTGGCGGTGAGCGCGTCAAAGATGTCGGCGATGGCGAGGATGCGCGAGGGCAGAGGCAACTCCTCCGCTTTCTTCCCCTGGGGGTAGCCCTTGCCATCCAATGTCTCGTGGTGGTCACCAGCAAAGAGCGGCACGTTGCGCAGGCGGCGGGAGAAGGGAATCTGGCTCAGCAGGCGGATGGACACAGCGGCATGGCTGCGGATAATGTCGATCTCCTCCGGCAGCAGCGTCCCGCGCGAGATGGCAAGGTTGCGCACCTCGTCCGGCGTCAGATAGGGCTGCTCAATCCCGTTGTCATCCGTGTAGCTACGGGCAGCAATCTGCTGGAGTCGCTCCATCCGCTCCGGGGCCATGAACTCTCCCCCGTGGTTGATCATCTCGATAAAGGCCAGATCATCGGTCAGCGCGGCCAGCTTCTCTTCTAGCTCGTTGTCTATCGCCACCAGTTCCCTCCTGGAGGCACGTTCCTGGATGACTTCGAGCTTGTGCTGGAGGGCCTCGTTCTGCATCCCGCGCCGAATCACCGAAAAACGGGTACGAATCTCGTGGATGCGGTCATAGATGCGCTCCAACTTGGTCGCCTTGTCCACAACGTGCTCAGGCACGACAATCTTGCCAATGTCATGGAGCAGCCCCGCGATGCGCAGCTCGTTCACCTCCTCCTTCGAGAAGCGCCGCCCCTCAAAGCTATCATCGGCAACCTCGTTGACTGCCTCGGCCAGCGCGACGGTCAACTGTGTCACGCGCTGGATGTGCCCTGCCGTGGAGGGAGATTTCTCGTCAACGGCCACGGCCATCACCTGGATCAGTCCCTCCAGGAAGCCTTGCAGGTCATTGATAAGGCGCGCGTTGGTGAGCGCGATACCCGCCTGCGAGGCCAGCGCCAGGGTTCGCTCGACGCGCTCGGCGGGAAAGGGCACCACTTTGCTCCGGCGGGGGTCCTTGGCATTGATGAGCTGGAGGACGCCAATGATATCGTTCTCGTAGTTGCGCATGGGCACCACGAGCATCGAGGTCGAGCGGTAGCCGGTCATTGAGTCATACTGGCGCGTCCCGCTGAAGTCCATCCCCTCCGCCTGGTACACATCCGGAATGTTCACGATCTCCCCCGTCAGCGCCACATACGCTGATACGTTTGAGGGTGTCAGCGGCACCGAGGGCAGGTGCGCCTGTTTCCCATGTATTCCGCCCAGCCGCGTGTGCATGCTGTCATTCTGGATGATCTGGAAATTCAGCACTCTGGCGTCCCAGTCCACGGTGTAGAGGGTGCCCGCGTCGGCGTGGTTGATGGCGCGGGCCTCATCCACGATGCGCTCCAGCAGGCGATCCAGGTTGTGCTCCGCTGAGAGCGCAATGCCGATATGCGTCAGCCGCTGAATCTCGACGAGGGATGCCTGGAGGTCATTGATGAGGCGCGCGTTGGTGAGCGCGATGCCCGCCTGCGACGCCAGTGCCTCCGTTCGCTCGACGTTGTCGGCCAGGAAGGGTACTACATGGGTCGTCAGTGGATCCTGGGCATTGATGAGCTGGAGGACCCCGATGATCTCGTTGTCATAGTTACGCATGGGCACCACGAGCATCGAGGTCGAGCGGTAGCCGGTCATTGAGTCATACTGGCGCGTGCCGCTGAAATCCATCCCCTCCGCCTGGTACACGTCCGGGATATTCACGATCTCCCCCGTCAGCGCCACGTACGCTGATACATTCGACGGCGTCAGCGGCACCGAGGGCCACTGCACTTTATCGCCGCTCGCGCCACCGACACGCGTTCCCATGCTATCGTTCTGGAGCACCTGGAAGTTGAGCACGCCCGCGTCCCAGTCTACGGTATAGAGGGTGCCCGCATCCGCATGGTTCAGCGTGCGCGCCTCCTCGACGATGCGCTCCAGCAGGCGATCCAGGTCGTGCTCTGCGGAGAGCGCGATGCCGATATGTGTCAGCCGCCGGATACCTTGGACGAGTTCATCGTAGGTGGCCTTGACGCGCATCAGGGCACGTACCCTGGCCAGGAGCTCCATCGGGTTGAGGGGTTTGGTCAAAAAGTCATCCGCCCCGGCATCCATCGCGCGGACCACATCCTCCGCGCGGACCATCGGGGTCACCATGATGACCGGAATGGCGCGCGTGGCGAGGTTGTCCTTCATCTCCATGCAGATTTCGAATGCATCTCCGTGGGAGAGTTGGGTTCCCAGAATCATTAATTCGGGGAGAGGTCCGCCACTCTGGAGCTCGCGGAGGGCGGCCAGGCCATCCGACATTGTTTGCACCTGGAAGCCTGCGCCCACCAGATGTTCTCTGAAAAGACTTTCACTTTCTTTATCTTCATCCACAATCAGGATCAGGGGGCTATGAGTGGTTTCCATCTAACTGCTCCGTTAATGACAACCGTAAAACGTAAAACGGATTACGGCTATAGGTATGCTTACTCTCTTAAGATTTATCCACCTGGTCGTTTACGTTTTACGTTTTATGCATTATTTGAATATAGCCAAGCTAACGGTCAGGGGCAAAGCTACGCCAGCTTCCAGAGGTGAACGGGGCTCTGCCGCCCTCTGACCAGAAGCGGCTCCAGGGAAACCGCCTTGTGCGCACCCTCGCCCAGCTCCTGCCAGACCTCCTCCGAGAGGAGCAGTTGAGAGCCAAACTGCTTGTTGAGCTGCTCGATGCGAGAGGCGAGGTTGACGACATCGCCGATCACCGTGTACTCCTTGCGCACCGAGGAGCCGACGGTGCCGGTGATGGCCTCGCCTACATGCAGGCCAATGCCGACCCTCGTGGGAGGAACATCGCCCCCGGCACTGAGGATGCGCACCTTCTCAATGATCTCCAGCGAGGCCGCGACCGCGTGGCGACACTTCTGGTCGTCGGGGAGCGGGGCACCGAAGACGGCCATGAAGCCGTCCCCCAGAAACTTGTTGATGATGCCCTGATGGTTGTTCACACTCTCGATCATCGACTCAAAGAGCATGTTGAGGTAGGCTACCACCTCTGCCGGGCTCTTCTCCTCTGAGAAGCTCGTGAAGTTGCGGATGTCGAGGAACATCACGCACACATTCCGCGTCTCGCTCTCCACATCAGCGGTTTGAGCGAGCAACTTGTTGACCACTGCCGGGGATAGATGCTGGCCGAAGACGTTGAGCAATTTGCCCCGCTCTTCCATCGACCGCACATACTTGATGAAGCGGTTCTTGAGCTGCACCGACACGAAGGCCGCCACGATGCCCGCCACCAGCAAGAGCCCGCTCCGCGCAATGTAGATCCAGCGCGAGGTACTGAGCGTGGCAACGGGTGCCGCCATGATGGCCTCGCGGGAGAGCCAGGCAACCCCGGCGTATTCCAGCGCCGCCACGGTGCCGGTGAAGAGGCAGAGCCACGGGTCCAGCCGAAGCGTGGCGAGCAGGATGAAAAGATAGTAGAAGAAGGCGGGGGGACTAATCAGGGCCTCCGTTGGGCCAACCTGCTGGCTCAGAATGAGCAGGGCCAGCGTCGGCACCGAGGTCTCGATGAAGGCGTTGGCGTAGCGCGCGAGGTAGGGCGGCTCACGCTCCGCCTCCAGAAAGCGCCCAAAAACATAGCGCACGCCCAGCGTATAGAGAAACCCGCCGCCCAGCACCCGCAGGGCAAAGGAGAGGTCATGCACTCCCAGGCTGGCAAACTGCTCCTGGTAGAAAATGGCGAAGACGCCATAAAGGAGCAGGATGAAGGCAAACACCACTGCGAGAATCGTGACGCGCAGCCGCTCGCTCAACAGAATCTCGCGCGCCAACTCGCGCTCGAAGGGATCGTCGGGCAGCTTGTCGATCAACAGAAAGTGGGTCATGGGGGGACTCCTTGGAACGGAAAGGCAAAAGGCAAAGGGCAAAAGT
>JACCSL010000281.1 GCA_013812995.1 Ardenticatenales bacterium
GAGTTCTCGACCCTCGGCGGCTGGATCGCGACGCGGGCCGGGGGCCATTTCGCGACGCTCTATACGCATATCGACGATCTGGTCGAATCGGTGCGGATGGTCACGCCGCGCGGGGTCTTCGAGACGAAGCGCCTGCCCGCGTCCGGGGCGGGCCCGAGTCCGGAGCGGCTCGTGCTGGGCTCGGAAGGGATTCTGGGGGTTATCACAGAGGCGTGGATGCGTGTCCGGCCGCGGCCACGCTATCGCACAGCGGCGAGCGTATTTTTTGATGACTTCCTTTCAGGAGCCCCGGCGGCGCGGGCGATCGCGCAAGCTTCTCTTTACCCCTCCAATTGCCGTCTGCTCGATGCCAGCGAGGCGCTGCTGAACGGCGTCCCGATAGAGGGTGCGGCGGTGCTCTTGCTTGGGTTCGAGTCTGCGGATAGCCCCAGGGACGCCTGGATGCTGCACGCAATCTCGCTATGTGAGGTACATGGGGGACGATGTCCCAAAGGGCCGACGACTCGCCGGGAGGAGCCGATCTCCACGGGGGATGAGAGAGCCGGTGCTCCCGTGCAGGGCGCGACTTCGCCCGTCGAGGCGTGGCGCAAGGCATTCTTGACCGCGCCCTATATGCAGTCGGCACTGATCAGCCTGGGTGTATTGGCCGACACCTTCGAGACGGCTTGCACGTGGGATCGCTTCGAGGCGCTCTATCACGGCGTGATGGGTGCCGTTGCTGAGGTGCTCCGCCGCGTTTCGGGGGGCGGTCTTCTGATGTGTCGCTTGACGCATGTCTACCCGGATGGTCCGGCCCCCTATTTCACGTTTATCGCCCCGGCGAGCGAGGCCATGCGGACGGCCAAATCCGCGCAAGCGCGCGCGGAGGTGTCCATCGCGCACTGGGCGGAGGTAAAGCACGCCGCGAGCGAAGCCATCCTTTCGTATGGTGGCACCATTACGCATCACCATGCGGTCGGAAGGGTGCACCGACCCTATTACGATCAGGAAAGGCCCCCCTTATTCGCGGACGCGCTCCGCGCGGCGAAGCGGGCGATGGATCCAACGGGCGTATTGAATCCGGGGGCGGTGATCGACCCCTGAGTCGCAGACCGAAGTGAGGTTGCGCCCGCTCCTGCTGCGACCCTCTTTACCCATTTCCAGGAGTAGCTTGATGTCCTCTTTACCGCACCCGCCTTTTATCACGCCCGAAACCTACCTAGCACGCGAGCGGCAGGCCACGACCAAGAGTGAGTATCTGGCAGGGACAGCTGTAGCGATGTCGGGAGCCAGCCGCGCGCACAACCTGATTGTCACTAATCTGGTGCGCGAGCTCAGCACTCAGCTCGCGGAGCGTCCGTGCGAGGTCTATCCGAGCGATATGCGAGTTCACATCCCGGCCGCCTCGGCTTACACATACCCCGATGTGGTCGTGGTGTGTGGGGAGCCGGAGTTCATCGACGAGCAGTTCGACACGCTCCGCAATCCCACGCTCCTGGTCGAGATGCTTTCCGATTCCACCGAAGCGTATGATCGGGGCAAAAAGTTTGAACTCTACCGTCGCCTCCCCTCACTGCACCTCTACCTCCTGGTTGCGCAGGATGAGGTGTTCATCGAACGCTACGTGCGCCAGGCGGACAACGAGTGGGTACTCAGCGACTTCGTCCACCTCGCCGATAGCATCCCACTGGAGGCGATCCAGGTTGAACTGAGTATGGCACAGGTGTACCGCAAAGTTTCCTTTGAATAGCACGGGGCCTCGGGGACGCTCGCAACTCCATTTAACGCGCCCCGCTGAACACCCCCGAGCGATTCCGAGTTACCGGGCACATTGAGCGAGAGTCTGGTCGCGACGGTGCGCGCCATCTATGCGCCCGCGAGCCAGAAATAGCGTAGCTCCGACAGTGTCGTGCGCGAGGAGCACCAGGGTCGAGCAATGCCCATTGCCTCGCTTACCAGCCAGGAAAGGGCAAGGCAAATCACGCAGGAAACGGCACGGGAAAACACACGCTCTTCCATTATAGAGCGCGGTGCGGTGCTCACCCACGCGGAGGGGGTGGACCTCATTTCGAAGCGCACGCGCGGGGACCGGGGATAAGATTCGCAGGGGCCGTCAAAGGACAGGCTCATTCCACCCGTTGTCAATGGGTTGCCACCCTACGCTATCGGGTAGGAGGAGCAGAGGCCTTTTTGCGATTTATGTAAAGTTACGCTGGTCTCAAAATAGATACCGATTAGTAAAGATAGTCGGTAGCTATTGACAGGAGTATAGGGTTTCCTCATAATGGAGCGAGGTCAACCAGGAGGATGCCATGCCACGTCGTACTACCCATCTCGTCCCAGCCAAGGATGTCGACACAACGCCGCAAATGGCACAGGAGGCGGCATCGCTACCCACGCTGGAAAGTGCACAGAAAAATGCGCTCTCTTCCATTATATATAGCGACAATGGGGTGCTCGTCCAGGCGGGCCAGGTCGCGAACTAGGTGGCGACCCGTCATGCCTTCCGGGCCTACCAGGAGCGGCTGGCCGCAACCACCCTGCGCCGCTAGCAGGCGGATCTGGCCCTCTTTGCACGCTACCTGCGGGCGGCTGGTGTGGAGCGCCGCGACGAGGCCCTGTTTGGCGAGCCCGCGGCCTGGGCGGGAGTAACGTGGGGCCTGGTGCAGGGCTTCGTGGCGTGGCTACTCGCGGAGGGCTATGCGGTGGGCAGCATCAATGTACACCTGGCGACGGTGCGTAGCTACGCGCGGCTGGCTGCACAGGCGGGCGCGATCCCGGCCCAGGAGCTGGGTCTCATCCAGAGCGTGCGCGGCTACGGGCGCAAGCAGGGCCGCAACCTGGATGCGCAGCGCACGGTGACGTGCGTCGGGCACAAGAAGGTGGAGGCGGTGCGGATCACCGACGAGGTGGCCCGCGCGCTGAAGAGCCAGGCCGACACGCCGCAGGAACGGCGCGATGCGCTACTGATGTCTCTGCTGCTGGATCACGGTCTGCGCGTCGGTGAGGTGGCTGAGCTGTGCGTGGGTGATATCGACGTGGCTGCCGGGCGGATGCGCTTTTACCGGCGCAAGGTCGACCAGACACAGGTGCATAAGCTGACGGCGGATACGCTGCGGGCCGCCACCGCCTACCTGACGAGGGATGGTGCGGGTGCGCCGGATCGACCGCTCTTGCAGGGGAGTCGGAAGAGTGGGACGCTCTCGGGGCAGATGAGCATGCGCGCCATCCGGGAGCGGGTGCGCGTGCTGGGCGAAGGGGTGGGCGTCGTGGGTC
>JACCSL010000626.1 GCA_013812995.1 Ardenticatenales bacterium
CGTGGGGGTGAGGGCTCGCATGGCACGCGGCCCCTCTTCCATACCACAAATTCCGTCAGAAGCAGAAACGTAAGGGCACAATTCGGGCGTTGCGTGGTGAAGGGGTATGCCGTTTTACCTCGCCTCCCATTCCACAGGATTGCTATTAATGAGACGCATTCCCAACCCGCTGACCGTGCTGCGCCTGCTGCTACTGTTCCCGCTGTGGGCCTTTGCCCTGAACAATCAACCTGCCACGCTGGGACTGGGGCTCCTCGTGGCGCTGCTGACCGACGCCTTCGATGGGCGATTGGCGCGCCGCTTCCCGCAATTCACCAATGGCAGACTCGATTCCCTGGCCGACCGGCTGCTGACGCTCTCGGTGGTGCTCTGGCTGCTCCTGCTGCGGCGCGAGATTGTCACGGAGCATCCCTATCTGATTGGTGCGGCGGTCCTTCTCTACGTGGCATCCTTTCTGGTGGGTTGGCTCAAGTTTGGCAGGCCCGCGAGCCTCCATCTGACGCTGGCAAAGATTGGCGGCCTGGTGCAGGGGCTTTTCGTGCTCCATAGCTTCTTGATGCCGCGCTACAGCGCCCCGCTGCTTTACCTCGCGCTCGGCCTGTGGATTCTCGCGGGGCTTGAGGAGATCGCGGTGCAGCTTGCGATGATACGCCTGGAGGAAGAGCACACGGTTCGCTCGATCTTCACGCGGCGGCCGCCCTCGTGAGCGCCCACCGCGCGCTGCCCATGCTGCTCGCCATCGTTTTGACGCTGCCCTCACTCTGGGTGGGCTGGCAGTTCGATGACTATCTGCATCGGGAGCAACTGAGCCAGGGCAATGCGCTCTCCACGGCAACGCAGCGCCTGTTTGTCTTCATGGATGGGAGTCCGGCGCGCACCCGGCAGCTCATGGATACGGGCGAGTTTCCCTGGTGGGCGCTGCCGGAGGGGAAAGTTGCTTTCTGGCGACCGCTGACGGGGCTCACGCACTGGCTGGACTATCAACTCTGGCCCACGCGCCCGGCGCTGATGCACGCCCAGAATCTGCTCTGGTTCGCGTTGCTCATTGCCGTGGTGACACAGCTCTACCAGCGGATGATGCCAGGTGTTACCCTTGCCGGGGGAGCGACGCTGCTCTACGCGCTGGACGACGCGCATGGCTTTGCCGTGGGCTGGCTCTCCAATCGCAACGCGCTGCTGGCAACGCTCTTCGGCGTGCTGGCGCTGCTGGCCCATGACCGCTGGCGGCGTGATGGGTGGCGCGTGGGGGCGTTGCTCTCGCCGCTGCTGCTGGCGCTGGGGCTGCTCTCCGCCGAGGCCGCGCTGGCAACGGTGGCCTACCTCGTGGCGCACGCCTGCTTTCTGGAGCGGGGCGGCTGGCGGGGACGCATCGTGGCTCTACTGCCCGCCTTTGCCACCGTGCTGCTCTGGCGGCTACCCTACCGCTGGCTGGGCTACGGAGCCTGGGGAACCTCCTACATTGACCCGGCCAGCGAGCCGCTCCGCTACGGCTGGGCTGTCATGGAGCGCGTCCCGATTTTGCTTCTGGGGCAGTGGGCGCTCCCGCCCGCCGAGGCATACCCGCTGCTCCCGGCCCCGCTGGCGCTGGCCTGGTGGCTGGCGGCGCTCCTCTTTCTGGCGCTGCTGCTCTGGGCGCTCTGGCCCCTGCTCCGCGCGCACACGCTGGCCCGCTTCTGGCTGGTCGGGATGGTGCTCGCGACGCTTCCCCCGGCTGCCTCGCTGCCCGCCAACCGGCTGCTCTTCTTCGTGGGCCTCGGCGCGATGGGGCTGCTCGCGCTCTTTCTCGCCCAATGGCGGGAACTGATGGGCGCTCGATGGGTGCTGGCTCGCCTGCTGGCTATGCTTCATCTGGGGCTGGCTCCGCTGCTTTTGCCGCTGACTGCCTGGAGCCCTCGGCTGTTCGGGCAGATTGAGCCCGCGATTGCGGCGCTGCCCACTGACGAGGCGCTGGTGCAGCAGACCCTCGTCATCGTCAATGCGCCGACCTTCTTCGCCACGGGCTATCTCGCCTCCATTCGCGCCTTCCACGGGCAGAGCGTGCCCGCACGAGTGCGCTTTCTTGGCTCCACCGTGGCCAGCCTGGAGATCACGCGCCGCGACGAGCGAACGCTGCTTGTCCGTCCGGCCAGCGGCTACCTGCTCGGCTTCGACCAGGTATTTCGGGGCAGCGGCCACGCGCTGGCGGTCGGTGAGGTGATCAAGCTTGAGGGAATGCAGATTGAGGTTTTGGGGCGAACAGAGGACGAGCGACCCGCCGCCGTGGCCTTTCGCTTTGACGAGCCACTGGAAGATTCCTCGCTGCGCTGGGTGCAGTGGCAGGGTGGGGGCTATGTTTCCTTCACCGTGCCCACCGTGGGCGAAACCCTGCGCCTCCCGGCGATAGGGGTGCCCTGATGCCCCCCGAGGTGTGGCTGTATGATCGAGAATCCCTGGAGCGGTTGCTCTGGCCCGCCACGGAGGATGGCGACTACGCCCGCCGCTATCTCGTTCCCTTCCTGCAAAACGGTCCGCAGACGTACATTCACAATGTTCAAACCACACCGCTGGTGCTCCGCGTGGGTGATACCATCTTGCCGCTGACGGCGACGGAGTACCACCCGAACAATAGCTACGTTTGCTCCCCCTACAACCACTATGTCACCTATGGCACGGAGGAGTTGCGAACGCTCGACAACCCGCCCGTCGAGGCAATCTTGCGGCTGCTCTACCGACCCATTGGTTGGTACCTGCGCCGCTATGACTTTGACCGTGTGCTCTACGTGAACAATTGGCTGCTCTCGACCAACCTGTACCCGGCGCTCCGCCAGGAAGAGATCAAGGCCGCGCTGGCCTTTCTGGTGCGCGAGTTCCCCGACCGGGCCATCATCTGTCGCTCGGTGGATGGCTATCGTAACAGTGCGCTCCAGCAGACAGTGCTGGGCCAGGGCGCACGGCTCGTGTTCAGCCGCCAGGTGTACTACCAGGAGGTGCAGCGTGCCGAGGTTCAGAAAAAGGGGGATTACCAGCGCGATCTCAAACTTTTGCAGAAGACGCCGTACCGTGTGGTAGAGGGGGACGACCTGCGGGGCGCGGCGCAGGTGCGGCGCATTGTCGAGCTTTACAACGATCTGTACCTGCGCAAATACTCCTACCACAACCCGCAGTTCACCGAGGCGTTTATCTCCCTGGCATTGGAGCAGCGGCTCCTCACCATCAAGGCGCTGGAGCGGGAGGGGCGGCTGGATGCCGTGCTGGGCTATGTGGCGCGCAACGGGGTGATTACCGCGCCGCTCTTCGGCTATGACACGGCGCTGCCGCAATCGCTGGGACTCTATCGCCTCCTCACCGCACTGACCTCGTTGGAGGCGCTGACTCACCAGCGCCTCGTGCACTTTAGCGCCGGGGTGGGCGGCTTCAAGCGACTGCGCGGCGCGCTTCCAACGATAGAGTACAACGCCCTCTATGACCGCCATCTCCCCGCCACCCGCCGCCGTCCCTGGACTCTCCTCAAAGCCATCTCTGATCGCGTGGCGGTTCCATTGGCACAGAAATACGGTTTTTGACAGATCAGCCCCCGCTCCAACGCTCCAACGCTCAGCGATGCGACTCAATCCACTCTTGCGGGTTGAGGTAGCCGTAGGAGTAGGGGCTCTTGGCCTCGTCCACATAGGAGGGGCCGACCAGCCAGGTTTTGCCGCTGGCGGGGCAGCGCAGCGCAACGGCCATGTCCGCGTAGCGCCTAATCTCCAGGTGCAGATGGGAGTTGTACTCCCACGGCTGGAGATGACCAATCACCTGCCCGCGCGCCACCTGCTCGCCCTCTTGAACCTCGCTATCCAGATGAAGGTAGAGCGAGTACACCACCTCATCCCCCCAGGGCGTCTGCCAGCCCTCCTTGAGCGGATGCTCAATCACAATCGCGTCGCCATGATCCCAGTCGGGCACCAGATACACGACGCGCCCATTCGCGATGGCGTGAACCTCGCTTCCACCAGGCCGAAACCAATCCTCACCCGCATGTCTCAACTGGGAAACCGTCGTGTCGTAGCAGCGTGAGTGGCTCGTGAGATAAGGATTCTGGACATCATAGGATGCGTACCAGGGCGGGCGTTCGCCCCCATCGGGCTCGAAGGGAAAGTCGAAGGCATCGGCCAGACCTACGCTCCGGGTCACGACGGGGCGGTTCTGCTGTTGAATCAGACCAAGCCCCAGAAGCAGGAGCGGGACAAGAACAAAGAATGGAATTTTTCTGAGGCGCACGACTAGACCTGCTAGGCCACGGGCAGGACTAACTCCACCACGACCCCTCCACCATCTTCCCGGTTGTAGAGATGACATTGCCCATCAACCTCCCAAATCATTGAGGCCACCAGGGGCAATCCGAGCCCCATCCCCTCCACCTGCCCCGTAAAGTACTTTTCACCCTGGTAATAGGGCGTCCAGACCTGCGCGAGCTGTTCGGGCGCGAGCCTCACCCCATCGTCACGAATCTGTAGCTTGACACCCCCCTCCTCGGCTGGCGAGAGAAAGATCTCGATATGCGGGCTATGGGTCGGGTGGAATTTCTTCGCATTTTCCAGCAGCTCCCAGAGCAGCCACTCCACCGCCTCCTGCGAGAGGCGCAGCCGAGCCTGGCTGGCCTCGGGCTCGACGCGCATATCGACGCTCTCTAGCTCCAGGTTGGCGGCAATCTGTTCCACCACCAGACGAAACCCGGAGAGGGCCATGCCACCCCCTGCCTGCGCCAGGGTAGGCGCGCGTAGATAGCGCAGAACATCCTCAATCTCGCTGTTGAGCCGATGCGCGCCGGCCAGGGCGGTTCGGGACAGCAATACAATTTCCTCATCTGTTAACGCGCCACCTTCCTGAACCAGAATTTCGATACTGGAAATCATGTGGACCAGCGGCGAGCGAAACTTGTGCTGAATCACGGCATGGAATTTCCGTAGGTCGCGCTGGTTGGACATCTGGTTTGTGATGTCGCGCAGGCGGAGCAGGTAGCTGTCCTCTTCCTCGGAGGGCGGGTTCAACACATCTACCTGGAGCCAGAACGCTTTGGCCGTCGCGCTCTCCGGGCGGACCAGATAGCGGGGGCGGCCCAGGGTCAGCGCGTCCTGTTGGGGCCAGCCCTCCCACAACTCCCCTGGCTCACAGCGGTAATGGTGACCAATAAGGGAGAGAAACGGCTCCACAATCGGCTGATCGTTCTGGAGCCCCAGGAAGAGGCGCGCCTGGAGGTTGGTGTAGATGATCTCATCTTGCTCGTTCACCAGCACGTAGCCTTCTGTGGCGGGCTCCACCACCCAGGAGAAACGGACCCGCTCAGATAGAAGGCGGCGGTACCGGTTCAGCCTGGTGATCGTCTTGACCCTGGCACGGAGTTCCTCG
>JACCSL010000627.1 GCA_013812995.1 Ardenticatenales bacterium
GGCGCGCGCGTGAAGCATCCCCTTCACGCGCAAGCAGTCTATCTCCGGGCCGGTCAGGTTCGCGGCACGCGCCATCTCCAGGGCACGCCCGACGCGCTCCTGTGCCTGTTCAGGCCCCCGCTGCTCAGCCTCCAGAAGTGCCTTCAGCCAGTGCGCCTCGATGGCCTCCTCCTCCCCGGCAACCTCCAGTAGGTCAAAGGCCTGCTCGATGTAGGGCATCGCCTCCTCGTAGCGCGCCTGCTTGACGCTGAGATGGCCCAGGCCGATGAGGGCGCAGACAGTGCCGAATTCATCGCCCAGTTGCTGGCTCAGACTCAGGCTGCTTTGCAACTCTTTCTGGGCCTGCACATGGTCTCCCATCGCCATACGCAGCAGGCCCAGATTCTTCAGATTGATGGCCCGTTCCGGCATGTAGCCATTATCGCTCCGTAGCAGCTCCGCCTTCTCGAAGTAGGACGCGGCTTTCTCCCAGAGTCCCTGAACGTAGTAGAGAATTGCCAGGTTGGTATAGCTGACCGCCATGCCCCAGGCGTAATTCAGGCTCTGGTACAGGTAGAGGCTCTGTTCCACATAAGGAATCGCTTCCTCCAGATTGCCCCGCTGCCAGCTGATGCCGCCCAGCGTGTTGTAGAGGCTTGCCAGCACAATTGGGTCCGCCTGCGCGGGCCGCACCAGATTCGTGATAGCCTCGTGCGCCAGGCTGAATGCCTCGTCCAATCGACCCTGACGGAAGCGCACAAAGGCGACGCGATCCGCCAGGGATTGCCAGAGGTCGGCCTGCTCTACCGCGCCATACGGCCCGAGCAACTCGATGCCCTCTTCCAGGTACAGCAGCGCATCCGTCAGGGCCCCCTCGCGAATGCGCACGTCTGCCAGCTCACGCAGAGTCTGAATCTTGAAGAGGAGGGCGGGCAAGTCGAGCGAGGAGGCAGCGCGAAGGTAGGTGAGGGCACGCTCCAGCATCTCGTTTGCCTCTGCGAACTGGCCCAGGAACTTGCAGGCTTTGCCAAGCCCAATGCGCACCGTCGTGAACTCATTCTCGAAAAGCTTGGGCTGCTTGCTCATGATCTCCAGCGCGTGGCGGTAGTGCTGGATGGCGCTCTCATTGGCATAGCGGCGCGCCGCGTTTTCTGCCGACTTGATAAGGAAGGGGATCGCTTTCTCGGGTGTGGTGCTCTCGGTGTAGTGATAGGCAATCACCTCCGTCTGCTCGTCGGGCGGCCAAAAGGTGCTGTGACCCAGCACGCTTGCGATGGCGGCATGAAGCTTTTGCCGGTCCTTCTGAAGCAGGATGCCGTAGATCGCCTCCTGAATTAGCGCATGGCGAAAGGCATAGCCCGCTGTGCTCCCGAACGGTTCCGGGAGCAAGAAGTGGCGCGCTACCAATTCTCGCATCTGCTCATTGAGCATCTCCGGGCTGGACTCGCTCAGTTGCCCCAGCAGTCCCTCGGGGAAGGAGCGTCCGACCACGGCTGCCTTCTGGAGGGTCTGGCGCAAGGTAGGTGGCAGGCGATCAAAGCGGGCCAGAATCAGGCTAGCCAGGGTACTTGGTACCTCCGCTAAAAGCGTTTCGTCCTGTGGCCTGCTTTCCCAGCCCTGCTCTGTTTGCTCAAGTCCTCCCTGATCCATGAGCATTCGCAGGATTTCTTCCATGTAGAAAGGATTGCCCTCTGCCCGAATCGTGATTCGGCGAGCCAGCTCATGCATCGCCTCGCTCTCTGGCTTGAGCAGTTCGCTCACCACCGCGAATCCTGCCTGTTCGGAGAGGGCCTGGAGAGGAAGCTGGACGGGGGGCACCGGTTGCTTCTCTAACGTGACGAGGAGAGCGCCGAGCGCACTCTCGCGGTCAGCCTCACGGGCGATCAACACGACCATGAGCGGGTTGGGCAACGGGCCTTGCAGGAGATAATTCAGGAAGTCTCGCGAGGCGGAATCCACCCAGTGGAGGTCTTCAAAAACGAGGATTGTGGGCACTGTGCGGCCCTCGGCCAGGAGGAATTGGCGTAGAGCGGCGTGGGTCTGGCGCTGGAGCATCGCCGTATCCATGAAGCGCAGAGGTGATAGCTCAGTGGACTCGCTCTGTCCCAGCCCCAGCACGGTGTTCAGGTAGGGGAAAACCTCATTGCCTGCGATCCCCAACTGGCTCAGATAGAGTTGAAGGGTGCTCCGTTGAACGTCAACGGGGTCCACCTCGGACAGGTGCAGAATATCCCGCAGCAGGTCGGCCACCACCCAGAGGGCGGTGGAGCGGGCATAGGCTAGGCAGTGCCCTTCATAGACCCTCACATCAGCCCCTGGAAGGGAGTCGCGAAATTCCGAAACCAGGCGGCTCTTGCCCAGCCCTGCCTCCCCGGTAATCACTACCACCCGGCTCTGCTGCTCACCACGAACCTCCTCGAATGTCTGCTGTAACCGGAGGAGCTCGGCATCGCGTCCCATCATGGAGACGTGCAGGCCAGGCAGACCGCGCATCTGGCGGCTCCCCTCGCGCAGGGCCAACGGTCGATAGGTCGGGAGCGGCTCCGGGAAGTCCTTGAGGCGCATGGAGGGAAAATTCTCGTAGTCGAAGAGCGTGCGCGTTCGCTGGTAGGTTGGGAAGGAAACGAGCACGGTGCCCGGCTGCGCAGCAGACTCCAGGGTCGTGGCCAAGCGGGTGGTATCGCCCACCACGGTGTAGGATTTCTGGGAGTCCTCGCCCAATTTGCCCACAATCACCTGTCCCGTATCAACCCCGATACGGAACTGGAAATCAAAGTTGTACTGCTCTTTGACTTTATCACGGAAGGGCTGTAGGTGGCTCTGCATGTGCAGCCCTGCCCGCACGGCGCGCTCCGCATTGTTCTCGTGGGCGATGGGTGCCCCAAAGAGAGCAATCAGGCCATCCCCGGTGATGCGGTTGACCGAGCCTTCATAGGTATAGACGATCTCTGACAGAAGGCGCAGGGCCTCATCCATGAGCAAAAAAGTGCTCTCGTCACTCAGCAGGTGGGTCGTGGCGGTAAAGTTGGTCACGTCCAGGACCAGAACTGTAACCTCCCGGCGCTCCCCGGTAATATCCATGGCACTGAACTGCTGTGCCTTCTGTGCCAGAGACGAAGGCATGAGGGCTCGCAGATTCTGAAGCAGGGCGTCCTGACGGGCAGGCGCTGCCGAGGGGGGTGCACTGGCGGTAACGGGGGAGCCACACATTCCACAGAATTTTTGCCCCGCGGACACGGGATGGTGGCAGGAGGGGCAAGTATCGCCCAGGGAGGCCGCACAGTTCAAGCAGAAATCAGCATAATCGGGGTTCGAGTGGGTGCACGAAGCACAATAACGCATGAAAATTGCCCTCAAGAGCGCTCAATGGCTTCTTATGGATCCATGGGGATGGAAACGATTTCTCTGCGCTGCAAGAGCCGTACCAACAGTTTTTTCAAGTGTGTAGGTAGAGCCAGCAGGTAGAGGTAGTACTTTGGTCCGCAATCATCCTAAGAGGGTTATCTCTAGGCATTATACTTGCTTTTAGATCTGCAACGAGATATTTCATTCACTATCCAGCACTTATTTCGGGAGGTATCATGCATCTTATACTCTCACTCCAACAACTCATCCTCCCTGCAAAGCGCCTGTTGGTGGCTGTCTCCCTGACACTTGCTCTGTTGTTTGTGGCAGGTGCTGTAAATACCAACCTCTCCACGGCTTATCCTGTCAGTACCCAGGAGCCCGCCCTGGCTGTCAAACCCCCTATCAAGATTAAAATCCCGCGCCCTGGCCCTGGCGGAATGACCTGGTCGGGGTAAGCCTGGCAATTCTATGAAAGGCGGTCCCGCTGAAGGGGCCGTTTTTTATTTTCCCAACATTCGCCGCCCGGCAGCGGTCAGGTTGGTGGGCACAATCTCGGTCAGGCAGGCGAGTTCATCGCCCTGCGCATGACCGGGGTTGGTGGCGGCGAAGAAGGCAATGTGGGGGTCGCGTAGCCGCCGCGCTTCGATGTTGGCCACGTCGGGACGGAGGGGGGCCGCGTTCGCTAGCCGCACGATGCCACGCACAGGCTCATAGCCGGTGGGGAACTTGAGAAGGGCCAGAGAATCGAGAAGGTGCTTGATCTCAGGCGGAGTGGGGCGCTCAAAGGTGGGATAGAATTCTCGGAAAAAGAGGGGCAGGAAGCGATAGGTCTTGTAGCCGGAGCTAATGAGGAACCAGTAGACTCGCGCTTTGTGGAGTAACGCGGCCTCGCCAAAAACATGGCGCGCCCAGAGGCGCGGGAGCACCGTTTCGCCCCAGTAGGCGCGGTCGATGATGGTATCACCCGAGAAAAAAGCAACGATGGGCTGCCCTGCGATGGTGCTATGCAGCCGCATCAGCGTGGAAAAACCTCGAATCTGTCCTCTCTCACGGTCCGCCAGGAGGATCACCGCCTCTTTCTCGGCGAGGTCTGCCTCGAAGTTGGGTTGCGTCACATCGTCGAAGTACGTAGCCAAGAGGGCGACCATTTGGGCACGTTCGTCGGGGGTGAGACTGGCAACGGGCTGAACCTGCCCCCTGAGGCGGCCCGTCGTGAGGGGCTCGTCAGAGCGCGGCGATTTCGATGGCGGGAAGGCGCTGGTCGAGCTCATGGTGGAATCTCTCTCCATCTTCCCAGCAGACGGTGTAAAGTCGGCTATGGTAGGGAATATGGGCATACTGTTGCGCAACCGGCAGCAGCGGGTCGGCGGCACTAAGAGCAAGCATCAGGAAGCTGTAGCCCCGCACCGCTGCCTGCTGGTAAAGGCGCTCGAGCAGCGTCTGGAAAACAGCCGGATCGTTCCCAGCAATGCAGAGGAAACTGGCGTAGACGAAGCTCAGCGCCCTACCGGGCGCGGGCAGCGACGGCGCGCCGAAGAGCCGTGCGACCCCATTGATCAGAGGCCTCGCCCAGCGCAGGGTGCCGCTGTAGCCCTGCACAACCATCTGCTTGTACGCGGACTGGTCCCAGAGTCCCATGACCCCGACGATGGAACTCCCCCGGCAGGCCACCGCGAAATCCTCGTTGCAGAACCCTAACGTTAGTGAGCTGCCCTCGAAATCTTCGTTACTGTAAACGGGGAAGAACTGCCGCTGTGCCCCATGCTCCCGCAGAAAAGCGACGATTTCTCCCAGGGAAACTTCTCCTCCACTCCGAATCTCGCAAGGAGAGGGCGTGCAATGCCCGTGCCTGCGCAGCAGGATCGCCAGCGTCGCCAGCTTTGTCACCTCACGAAAAGCGGGGAAATGGCGGCGTGGGCGCTCCACGAGAATGCCCTGGGCCTCGCGGTTCTCCTCAATGATAGTGGCGAGGTAGCCCCGCACGCGCCCATCGTCATGTAGCGCGTGCATCTTGTGAAAGCCTTTTGCGACCAACCACCGCCCTCGATAATCCTTGTCCACGCGAAGCTGGCTCAGATAGCCCACCTCCTCCACCCGCCCATTCACGAAGAGCGGGCGCGTGGCGCGGCAGGCGAGGCCCACGATGCGCCCCGTTGCTTCCTCGCGTGCCACGAGCACCTGCCAGAAGTGGCCCATCGTTCCACACCCGGCGAAATACGCCGGCTCCCGCTCGTAGTTCAGCGTAATATGGCCCGGCACCGGGTTTGTCGCCAGCAGCCGACGGATGGCCGCGTCGTCGTCAGGCGTAGCGAGGTCGAAGGAGAAGGTCATTGAACCAGCTTATGGGAGCACACGGATTATTACCTCGAAGGGTTTCATCGCCTTCCACGCCGTCGCCCCACGTCGCGTCAGTCGCAAGGTCGTCTCGCCCTCTGCCAGCACGATGAAGGTCCAGGCCAGACGTCCCTCGGCCCCTTCCATTGGCGACCCGTGAGACTCACCTCTTGCCCCACCGTGGGCGAGAGCGTCGCGAGAACAAGCCAGTAGGGACGCTTCATTGATTTCACCTCATGGAGTTAACGTGCCATGTGTCTTCAGGCGAGAGCGTCGTGGCAGGATTTTCGTGTTGTAGGGCCCGCCGACGCCGACGACTGATCAGAAGATTGATGCAGTTGACAGTCAGATTCAGCAGCAAAGCGAAGATAAGGTAATTCATGCCAGGGCTAGGGTCGCTCCAGTTACGAGCGAAAATAAGAGCGATGATAATGGATGAGACGACGATGCTCACGAATGCAATGGGATGCCAATTGTTCATAATGAGGTACATTGTATGGGGTATCTGATGACATGCTAAAATCACGGAGCGCTTTCCAAGAGAAATTGCCACCAGGAAAGGTAGGCTCAGGGTGCCGAACGATGAAGAGACTACGGCCTTTACACACTTCGTCAACAGAACGCGCGTGCCCATACGCTTTGCAGGAATCGTAACAGTCCTCTTTCGGGATGAATCCCAGCCTACACGTCTGGCCGTAATTCAGCTAGATACGAGTGACAGACCCGATGTGGCTGATTTGGCACGAGTTTTTCGTGCAGAGGGTGTTCGTCGAATCAACCATATACCGCCACGTTATGGAGTGGAGCGGGGCCGCGAGTGTATGATTATTACGTTGGCGATGACGGACCCGGTATCCTGTCAGTTTTCACTGGTTTTACCCTGGGCTTCCCATCAAGAGCTGTTTGATGTTATTTTAAACCGGGGCTCTTTTTATCTCACTACAGCGGAGGTAGATCATCGCCTACTCTGGAACAGCATCCGGGTCCGTGTGCCCACCGACGAGCTATCAGAAATTCTGCGCTGCTGGCGTATCGAATAACGATCAAAGTTGGGGAAAACAAAAAGAGCGCTGTACAAGTACAGTGCTCTTTTTGTGCTGCCGGAACAACTATGAGGATTCCTGCTTGCGCAAGCCTGCTCATAGAAGCCAGCATACCTACCGACGAGGACAACCGCGAGTTTACAAGGGATGTGAGGAGGGTGGGCAATGACCTACTTTCCCACGCCCCTACGGGCGCAGTATCATCGGCACAGGTGGGCTTAACTGCCGGGTTCGGGATGGGACCGGGTGGACCCCCACCGCGCGGATCACCCACCC
>JACCSL010000647.1 GCA_013812995.1 Ardenticatenales bacterium
CAAGAGTGCCTAACCCCACTCTCAACAAATGATTGTGCCAAATAGCCGCATGTGATACTATCCCTGTGTGCTATTTCACAAATCTGTATCGCAAGGAAAGGTTCGATGCCGAACTCTGTCCCGAACATCGTTATTCACCGCCTACCCTTCTACTTACGTGCATTGGAAATGATGGCCGAAAACGGCCAGGTAGTCACCTCTTCCCAGGAGCTGGGTGACCGACTGGGCATCAGCTCTGCCCAGATTCGCAAGGACCTCTCACATTTTGGAGAGTTTGGCAAGCAGGGCACTGGTTACGAGGTGGACTATCTTCGTCAACAACTGCGCCGTATTCTCAAGATTGAGGCACTGTGGGGCATCGCTATCGTGGGGGCTGGAGACTTAGGTCACGCGCTGGTCAATTATGCTGGCTTCCGCGAGCGCAATTTTCTTGTCGAGACCGTCTTCGATATGGACCCCAAAAAGGTGGGCACCCCCATCGGGAGCTTGAAGGTCGAAGATCAGTCGCAGATGCTACAGCGGCTGAAGGAACTGGACATCAAGATCGCCATTATCGCGGTCCCCGCACGCAATGCCCAAACGGTTGCCGAGCTTCTTATTGAGGGAGGCGTGCGCGCGATTTTGAACTATGCGCCCATCACGCTCAATGTGCCTGACGAGGTCTGCATCGAATATATCGACCCCGTCATCGCTCTACAGAGTATGACTTATTACCTTGAGCGCGAGTCGATGGAACAAAAAAGGGCTGTCTCTGAGTAGACAGCCCTTGTAGAAACGCCGTGAGGATTACTCGGGTGGAGCCGCCCGGCTGATCAGGTCGTAGACCTCCAGAGCCTTGCCCGCGCCAATCGCAACGCAGGCCATCGCATTGTCTGCGACATAGCAAGGAACCCCCGTTTCCTGGGTCAGGAGACGGTCCAGGTTACGGATGAGCGCTCCCCCACCCGTTAGCACGATTCCTCGGTCAATAATGTCGCTGATGAGCTCGGGGGGCGTCTTCTCTAGCACATTCTTGACGACCTTAACAATCTCGGAGAGCGGCTCGGAGAGCGCCTCGGCTATCTCATCGCTGGAAACAGTGAGCGTTCTAGGTAGCCCCGCTACCTGGTCTCGTCCGCGTACCTCGACCGTCATCCTGTCTGGCAGAGGAACGGCACTCCCGATCTGGATCTTTATCTCCTCTGCCGTCTGATCTCCAATCATCAGGTTGTACTTGCGTCTGATGTAGCTCGCGATAGCCTCATCGAACTTGTTTCCTCCGATGCGCACCGAGGAGGAGACCACGATTCCATACATGGAGACTACCGCCGCCTCACTCGTGCCACCGCCAATGTCCAGCACCATATTGCCGGTGGGGGTGTGAATCGGCATTCCCGCACCCAACGCCGCCGCAATGGGCTCGCGTAAAAGGTAAGCATTTCTGGCCCCTGCCTCGCGGGCGGCATACTCCACAGCCCGGCTCTCTACACTTGTCACACCAGCGGGCGTGCTGATGACGATATCAGGCTTGAAGAAACGATTGCCCCCCACACGCTTGATGAAATGACTCAACATAGCCTGCGTGACGAGGTAATCCGCGATCACGCCATCTTTCATGGGGCGGTTGACCTCTATCGTGTCGGGGGTACGCCCCAACATCCGGCGGGCATCCTCCCCCACCGCGAGAATCTTGCCTCTGCTATCAATGGCAACCACGCTGGGTTCCTTTAGAACCAGCCCCTTGCCCTTCACATAGACCAGCACGTTTACCGTGCCCAGGTCAATCCCGATCTGTCTTGTAAACATGATGATACGCCTCAGTGTTCCTGTGGGGCCACTAAAAATCGGTAGAGCCCCATTCGCGCAGGAGCGCAAATGGGTACTCTACCGATTTTGATGGTTGAACGCAAGTTAGACGAAAGACAACGGCTAGAGCTCCTCTCGCGAGGCTCCCATACCCGGACCACGATGGCGACGGCGGGCGACCTTGAGGCGGATCTGCGAGCGCATGAGCGCCTGCCGCATGATGGCTATGCTGGGTCCGGCTTCGACCCCATGCGCCAGAACCTCTTCGGCCTGGCGACGAGCCGCCTCGGCGCGCTCCGCATCAATCTCCTCGGAGTGCTCGGCGGTGTCAGCCAGTACAGTGACCTTGGTGGGGCGCACATCGGCAAAGCCGCCGCCCACCGCAAACAACTCCTCGCTGCCACCCTTGCGGATCACAATGACACCCGGTTTGAGGGCCGTCAGCAGCGGGGTGTGACTCGGTAGGATGCCCAACTCACCATCGGCACCGGGGAGAATGATCATATCCAGACCATCATCCTCCCAGACCTTACGCTCAATGGTTACGATCTCCAGCGCGAGCTTACCCATGTGTGCTCCTAGTTTTCCGTCGCCATACGCCGTGCCTTGGCAACGGCATCATCAATGCCCCCAACCATGAAGAACGCCTGCTCCGGCAGGTCATCATGCATGCCATCCAGAATTTCGCGGAAGCCGCGTACGGTCTCCTGAAGTGAGACGAAGACTCCCTTCACACCCGTGAAGACCTCGGCAACCTTCATCGGCTGGCCCAGGAAGCGCTGAATCTTACGGGCGCGGGCCACCGTTAGACGGTCATCCTCGGACAGCTCTTCCACACCAAGAATCGCTATGACGTCCGCGAGATCCTTGTAGCGCTGGAGGGTTCTCTGCACCTCGCGCGCTGTGCGGTAGTGCTCCTCACCGACAACCTGGGGGTCCAGAATACGGCTTGTCGAGGCGAGGGGGTCCACTGCCGGGAAGAGGCCCTGTTCAGCGATGGAGCGCTCCAGGGTAATGATAGCGTCAAGGTGGGCAAAGGTGACCACCGGCGCGGGGTCGGAGTAGTCGTCCGCTGGCACGTACACGGCCTGAAGCGAGGTGATAGAGCCCGACTTGGTGGAGGTGATTCGCTCCTGCAAATCGCCCATCTCGGTCGCGAGCGTCGGCTGGTATCCCACAGCGCTGGGCATACGCCCCAGAAGCGCAGAGACCTCGGAGCCGCTCATAACGAAGCGGAAGATGTTGTCGATGAAGACGAGTACATCGCGGCCCTCATCGCGGAAATATTCGGCCATCGTCAGCCCGGTTAGGCCAACGCGCAGGCGCACACCGGGGGGCTCGTTCATCTGTCCGAAGACGAGTGCCACGTTGTCCAATACCTTGGACTCCTCCAGCTCGTGCCAGAGGTCGTTGCCCTCGCGGGAG
>JACCSL010000661.1 GCA_013812995.1 Ardenticatenales bacterium
GGGGGCAGTGCCAACTGGCACTGCCCCCTCTTTTGATGTTGAAACGTGGTTTAGTGAATAGCGACCGGCAGGTAGAGCGGCATGGGCACGGTGACCGTGATCCCCAACGTCCCTGTCACGGTACTGACACTGTTCATCGCAATGACCGTGACCGTATAGCGCCCGGTCTCCGTGAAGGCGTGGGTGGTGGTTATCCCACTGGCCGTTCCCCCATCCCCGAAGCTCCATGTGTAGGTGGCGTCCGGCGAACAGGTGAAGGGATAGGCCCGGAAGTAGACTGGGAGGCTGGTTGTCGCATAGCCCCGGTGTGCAGGGGTCACGCCAAGAAGCGGCGCGGGGTCTACCGAGCGAATGCGGCAGTCCACGGTGGGCTCAATGTAGCCGAGATTTCGGACGTGATCGGCGAAGACGTTTGCCATGATGTCCCGTGTGGTACCCTGACCATCGTTTAGCATGGTGTACCCGTCACCACCGGCGTTCACGAAGTCGTTGGTAGCGAGGGTGTACTGCGTGGTGTCAGAGAGAATCGGGGTACCATTGTTCAGCGTGACTGAGATAATGCGAGACGCCCCGGCTGGCGGCGTCAAGTCATAGGTGTAGCGGAAGCCGGAAATCTGCGGGAAGCGGCCGTTGGAGCTTGGCAGGGCGGAGACGCCTAGCTCCAGCATCTGCCAGAGCTGACCACCCGTGACCCGACGGGTCACGACCTGGTTGCCGAAGGGAAGGACGGCGTAGATATCCCCCAGCACGATATCGTAAGGAGGTCCTTCGCGATACCCCTCACCGGGGCGACGTAGGTTGATGTTAGCAGGTTTGTAGCTGGATGGCAGGGCTGAACGGATACCGCCACCATTGGTGAAGCCTAGCTGGGTGCCATACTTCAGGCGCATCGAGTCTGCCACGAGGTCACCCAGGGCTACCTCGCCCAGGCGCTCCACGTTGCTGCCGCGCGGGAAGATGGCAGCGGCGACTCCAATGTGTTGATCATAGACGTTCGCAAGCTCATCGCGGTAGGGTTGCAGCATCGCGTCGATGGCCGGGTCACGGGGGGTCTGAACCTTAGTCTCGGGATCAATTGTGACCACAGGGGTGATGAACTCAGCGGTTTTGGAGATAACTGTGCTGGTGGTTGTCTCGTAGGTCAGGCGCACCTTGGCGTAGGTGCGTCCCTTGCTGCGATTCTCCAGAACCAGCGCCCCATTGATGGTAGCCATGTACTCTTCGTCGGTGTGGTCGCCGAAGATGATGTCGAAGCCTGTCACACCCTTCGCAAAGTTCACCAGCGGGCCGACAGGCTCACCCTGGGAATTCTCACCAACGATGCCCATGTGGGTGATAGCCACAATCACCTGTGCGCCCTCGGCGATGGCATCCGTGCGCGCCGCCATAGCACCGGCGATGGGATCGGTGATGGTGATGGTACCGAAGCTACCGGGGAAAACCAGACTCGGTGCTTCTGGGTTGGTGATTCCAATCACGGCGACCTTCACGCCAGCCATGTCGAAGATGCGGTATCGCTCTACGCCATCCAGGTTGGCATCCACATTCGCCAGGTTGGCCGAGACATAGTGGAAGGGGGTGCCGGGTGCTTCCGCCGAGGTTGGGGCTCCTGCCAGATCAATCATCTGTTGCAGGTGCGTAATACCCCGGTCGAAGTTGTGGTTTCCGAAGGTGTCGATGTTGAAGCCCATCATGCGCTGGGCCTTGACCGCTGGCACATCATTGAAATAGTTGGACAGCGGCGGCGTTGCACCAAAGGCATCCCCACCCGTCAGCGTCAGGGTGTTGGGAATCGCGGCGCGATCTTGCTGCCAGTAGGCGGAAATACCAGAAGCCCCACCCACATTTTGTGGTGCACCGTCAATAGTGACACTAAGGGGGTCCAGTTGACCGTGCCAGTCGGATATATCCAGGAACTGAATGACGACGGGTGCCTGGGGAGCCACCTTGGCCGAGGCCATTACGGGGACAAGGGCGAGCAGCGCCAGGATCATCAGGATCCCAGCGATTCTCCGATGCCCAAGGGAGCGTAGAGTTGCTTTCACGGCTTACCTCCTCGTTGAGTTTGTTAAAAGCGTTTACAGATGAAAGAAGGGTTCTTGGTGTGGTTAAGGATGGGGGAGGGGAGATGCACGACACGAGCAGTTTAAGGCATATTGATTGATAGCGTCAAACGCTCTATTTATGCTCTTGTGGTCGCATGAAGATCAAGAGTAACGTAACAACTAGGCCGAGGGCCAGAGCCAGAGCAATGAGAACCCCTGCACGAGAGTTTAAAAGAGAGGAATTGGCAGGGCTGGGTGCAGCCACAGGCGACGGGACAATCTCCATTGCCTGTGGAGCGCCACCGGTCGTAGCTGTTGGCCGCCCCGTGGGCATGGAAAGTACGACGTCAAACTCATAGCTACCCTCTGTGCTGGTCTCATCGATCATCACGGCGTACCAGTTCACCGAGTACCGGCCAGGGTCCAGCGGGGCTAGAGGCACGAAGGCCATCGTGGGTTGTGCCGGGTCGATCTGCGTCTGCCCCTGGTGTACGTCTTTCAGGGTCTCCCAGCTCACCACCTGAATCGAGGTGCCCACCACTACCCCCTCACCAAAGCTCAGCCGCACCTCGGTCGGGTTGATAACGGGCTCGTTCGGCACGGGAAATGCTGTAACAAGACCCCCGTGAGCCTGAACCATACCCACCTGTCCCAGCCAGAGGATAGTTGTCATAACGATGGTATGCAGTGGGGAGAGTCTCACTTTGTTTGTCATGGCAATAGCTGTCCTGCTCCGTCCTTACATCTCAAAGGGGGCGAGATTATAGGGGTTACGATATAATCTCGCGAGTACGAGCATCACTTCCCCTTTATTTTCTTTCGAGGAGACTTCCTGATGAGAAAACTGGCCTGGGGCGTTGCCCTACCCACCGTTATTCTGGCAGGCTTTGTCGGCCTGTTGCAGCTCTTACCCTCTCCAGCCTCCCCGGAGGCGCTGGCGGACGCAGAGGCGCGCATGCTCTCTGTCGTAAAGAGCCCCTTGCGCCATCAGATGGTCCAGGCCGGATCGTATCAGCTGCACACGGTGATTATTGGAGATGGGTCGAAGCCACCCCTCGTCATGCTGCATGGTCATGGCGGCGGGCTTGCCGTGTTTGCGCAGAACTTCGACGCGCTGGCCGAGGGCTATACCATCTATGCGGTGGAGTTGCTGGGCTGGGGGCGCTCGGATCGCCCTGTGTTCGAGGGGCAAACTGGCGCGGAGGCACAGGCGTGGTGGGTTGAGTCCCTGGAGGCGTGGCGGCAGGAGATGGAGCTTGATCAATTTACATTGCTGGGCCACTCGATGGGCGGCTTTGTCGCCGGGAGCTACGCCCTCGCCTATCCCGAGCATGTGGCCCACCTGATTCTGGCAGACCCTGGCGGGATGAGCCGCGACGTTCACCCCAAGAATGGTATCTATTACAACCTGCCGCCTCAGCGGATCGTGCGGCTGGCCGGGCCGCTTGGGCCGGCCTTGGTCTCTTTTGGCAGAGAGATGGAAGTGGAACGGAGCCCCTACGCAGAGGGCACCCTGACGGATTACTACTACCAGATCTCGGCGGCTCCTGCGTCGGGCGAAATCGCTTTCCGCAAGTTGCTCGGGGTGACGGAGTGGGCGCTGCCCCTTCTGGCGGAGGTCGAGGCGCTACCGATGCCCGTCACGCTGATCTGGGGCGAAGGGGATGAGCTGGTCTCGCCGGAGAATGGCGTCCGCGCCAAGGAACTCATTCGCACCAGTGAACTCATCATTATTCCAGACGCGGCCCATAGCCCGTACAGCGAGACACCGCAGGCGTTCCACGATGCCATCCTGAATAGTCCCTTCCGCATCCGATGACCCATGCCGATTGACGCTGACGCGCTGCACGAGGCGCTGCTGCGCTGGTACGATGCTCAGGCCCGCGACCTGCCGTGGCGCACACGCCCGGAGCCCTACGCGGTCTGGATCAGCGAGATCATGCTCCAGCAGACGCAGGTGACGACGGTCACTCCCTACTACGAGCGCTGGATGGCGCAGTTTCCCACCGTGGAGGCGCTGGCCGCTGCCCCGCTGGAAAGCGTGCTCAAGGCGTGGCAGGGACTTGGCTACTACGCCCGCGCGCGCAACCTGCACCGCGCGGCGCAGCAGGTCGTTGGCGAGCACGGTGGGACGCTTCCTAGTACCGTGGCGGCACTGCTCAAGCTGCCGGGCATCGGGCGCTACACGGCGGGCGCGATTGCCTCCATCGCCTTCGGGCAGCGCGCGGCGGCGCTGGATGGCAACCTCAAGCGAGTCTTTGCCCGGCTGACCGCGCTGGAGGAGCCCATCAACCGCCCGACGGGCGAGAGCGCACTCTGGGACATCGCGGAGGCACTGCTACCGGAGGAACGCGTCGGGGATTGGAATCAGGCCCTCATGGACCTGGGCGCGACGATCTGTATCAGCGGCACGCCGCGCTGTTTGCTCTGCCCGTTGCGCGGCCTGTGCGAGGCGCAGCACGAGGGGCGACAGGACGAGATACCGTACAAGGTAGCCCGCAAGCCGCGCCCGCATTACACCGTTGCGGCGGGTGTGATCTGGGACGCGGCGCGCGAGAAGCTGCTCATCGCGCAGCGCCCCGAGGACAAGATGCTGGGCGGGCTGTGGGAGTTTCCAGGTGGCAAGTGCGAGCCGGGCGAGAGCCTGGCCGAGTGCCTCCAGCGCGAGCTGCGCGAGGAGCTTGCCATCGAGGTCGAGGTGGGGGAGGAGCTGGTCGTGGTGGAGCATGGGTATACGCATTTCTCGATCACGCTCCACGCCCTGCATTGCACTCACATGGCCGGAGAGCCCACGCCCCTAGCCGTTGCCGACTGTCGCTGGGTCACCCTCGCCGAGCTCGACGCCTTCCCCTGGCCCCGCACCGACTTGCAGATCATTGAGGCCCTCAAGAAAGAAGCATCTTAGACACATGCCATTCGCGCGCCCTGTGAAAGAAGCTGTTATTCACGCACTTGCAGCGATGGAGCGGCATCCGCAACATCACCTTCTGCCGATTCACCGACTCGCGATCTATAACGCCATTCGACAGGCGTATAATGAAACTGCGGCAAACTATCTGCGCGCCCACCTTGGCATCCTGACGGCGCGGCGAGTGCTGCCCTTCTGGCACGCAGTGACGCCTATTTACCCTGGAACTGAAACCCCCGATGGCTGTCCGGGTGATCTCTATGCGGAACATTTTCTATTCCTCGCCCTACGCACCCTGGAACCTAAGCCACCACAGGAGCTTATCAGCCTGGAGCTTGCCAATGAATGGTATTCGATGGGCAATCTCGGAGATGAGTTTTTCGAGTGGCGCACCCCCACCTCGGAAGGGTCTGCGGCCTATCTTGCTTTGAGAGCTGCCTACTTTGCCCCTTACGAGGCACTTGGGAAGGAGTTTTTGGCAGGGGTGTCTGATTTGGAAGAGCACACAGATGATACCCTATGGCTTTTGCATCCATATCGTTCTGACGCTGCCGGGGCAGCAGTTCTGGCAATAGTGGGCAGCGACGAGTTCGAAAAAGAGCCCGCGACAAGCGCAGCGCAACGCCTGGCTTTCTGGCGCTGGTGGCTGGTCGAGGCCTTACCCCAGGCAAGAGCGTTGGCCGATAGGTAACCTTATTTCAGCCGCAAGCCTACTCCTCGCCCGCCAGAAACTCCTGCTCGTACTGGGCGCGCTGCGTCTCCAACTTCTCCCAGGTAGCTTCCGGTACGAGGTCGCGGATCGCCTCATACAGCTCCTGGGAGGCGATGGTTTGTGCATTTTGTTCCATGAAGGCGGGAAGCGAAATCTGCTGCCCATTCGCCGTGACCTCCAGCCATTCCACCCGACCGCCCACCGGCGCATCCGTTGCCTCCTGCCACGTCTCGCTGAAGAGTCCTTTCTCCCGCGCCAGGGCATAGATGGCATCCAGGTTGGCTTCCGTGACGGTCAGCGGCTCGCGCCAGACGGGTGTCTTGTCGGAGGGGTAATCGGGCTGAAAGACGATTTCTCCCTGCGCGTCCGGGCCAATGGAAATTGTGTACTCGTAGTGGTAGGGCGGGGGCAGCGACCCGGCCTGCCAGTTGTATTCCAGTTGAAAATCGGCGGGGCGCGTTTCTGTTTCTCCACCGCCGCTGCTGCCCGCGCACCCACAGACGAGCAGCCCCACACCCATCAGTACCACCAAAGTCCGATATCCCATTTCATTTCTCCTGAGTTGCTTTGTGTTAGAACGCGATATAAAACGTAACGCGTAAAACGTAAAACGTAAAACGTAACTGCTTCTGACGGAATTTGTGGTATGGAAGATTGGGAAGCGT
>JACCSL010000666.1 GCA_013812995.1 Ardenticatenales bacterium
CTCTTGGTGGTGGCGGTCAACTGGTTGCCAAATTGATCAATCACGAGGATGGTGATCCCGGCGAGCGGTGCTCCGTCGGGTGCGCGCACGATTCCCCGGATGTAGTGACCCCCGCAACTCTCGTCAAAGCTCTCGCCAACCCCGCCGACCAGTTGGTAGCCTCCCCCCGTTCTGACCGGAGGCGTACTCGTGGGAAGCGGCGTTGCTTCCTCAACGATGGGTGTGCTGGTGGGGAGCGGCGTAAACTCTTCGATTTCCTCTTCTTCCTCTTCCTCTTCTTCTTCTTCTTCTTCGCCACCCTGAAGAGGCGTACTGGTGGGGAAGGGCTGTCGCTGCGTTGGCACCTCGGTGGGGGCGCGGGGAGCAGCCACTCTCGTATCACAGCGGGTCTCAGCGGCCTTTGCCAGCTGGACTACCTGCACGCTTTCCACCACCGCCGCTGAAGAGCGGTACTCCTGGGCGGCCTGACACCAGATGGTTCTTGTCTCAAAGGCTTTGCCCAATTCCAGGTGCGTCTGCGCCAGGAGCGGGGTCGTATCCAGGAAGGAGGGGTCCAGCAGATAGACGATTCGGAACTGATTGGCAGCCTTGCTCCACTCTTTATTCTCGAAAGCAGCCAGCCCGGCCCGGTAGGCAGAGGTTGCCCGGCGCAACTGTCCTACCTCCGCGTCGTCCGGGTGGACCGTCAGAGCATGGTCAAAGTAGCTCACGGCTTTGTCCAGGTCGCCTCGTTCCAGGGCACTTTGCCCCGCCGCCAGCTGGGAGGTAAACAATCCCTCCTTGACGGCCTCAGTCTGAAAACCGGGAGCCTGCGCACTCAGCACGTCGAACGTGACGGCAGCCTTCTCCCAATTGCCCTCTTGCAGGGCCGCCTGGGCCTCCGCAAAGAGCCTCTCATGGTCTGAGGGTGCTGGGGTGGGCGCGCTTTCCTGGATGAGCCCGGCCTCGATCTCGGCATTGTGCTGCGCGATGTCCAGAAGCTGGGCCGCTGCCTCGAAATTGGGCTCCAGGCGCAGTGCCTCACGGAAGGCGGCGGCTGCCAGCTCATACCGCTTCTCCTCCAGGTAAGTGCGTCCCTGGTCAAAGTACTCGATTGCCTGACGCTTGCTCTGAACCTGGCGATCATTCAGCCCATGATAGACGCCCAGGCCAGCGGCCCCGGCGAGTGACAGAACCACCACGACCATGACCCATGCGAAGACGCGCCGCCAGAAGCGACCGGAGCGCCCCCCAAAGCGGGACTCCCGCGCCAGAGCGGAGTGTTTCCACTCGGTCAGGGTCAGCGTGGTATCTTCCTCCCCAAGGAAGATGGTACCGGGTTGATCGCTCTCGCTAGTTTCGGTTTCATCCAAGGGAGCAGGGGTACCGCACCATTGGCATATATTTTTTCCGTTTCGTACCCACGCCCCACAGGTGCGGCAGAGATAATCTGCCTGGCTCTGGGTTGATGTCAAAGAATCCAAAAGGCTTACCTCAAAAGGCTTGGCGAGGGGAACAATGGGCGGAATTATAGTTTGCTGAAAGGGGGCTGTCCATTCTGGGTGGCTCTAATCTTTGAAAAGGTAGTTGCCAGATGGCCCTCGCTGGCTACAATAGCACTATGACCACGAAAGGAGCCCTATCGATGGTATACCACCCACCCGGTTAACTCTCAAAACGTTTCCGCCTCATCCGTTCCACCCTTTCCCCACCCTGGGGAATCGCCTGCTCGCTTCATTAAAAACGTTCTGGCGATTCACTCAAGGAAAGGGAAAGTTCCTCATGTCGTCTGCTGCCTACTTCTTTTCGTTGCTCCTGCTGCTCATCGAGTTTCTGGATGAGATTGTCTTTGGCGTCCGCGAGGCGGCCTGGCCGCTCATCCGCGATGACCTGAGCCTGACGTACGCTCAGGTGGGTCTGCTCCTGGGTCTACCTGGAATTCTTGGCAATCTGCTGGAGATACCGCTTGGCGTCCTGGGCGATGTCTGGTCGCGCCGCGCCATCGTGCTGGCTGGGGGGCTATGTTTTGCCACGGCCCTGCTTCTCATAGGAAGCGCGACCTCCTTCACGATGCTCCTCTTGGGCTTCATCCTCTTTTATCCGGCCTCTGGCGCATTTGTCGCCCTGGGTCAGGCCACACTGATGGACCTGGACCCCGCGCGCCACGAACAATCTATGGCGCGCTGGAACCTGGCAGGCTCGCTCGGGAACGTGGCCGGGCCACTGATGCTCGGCGGGGCGGCGCTGCTCACGCTGGGCTGGCGCAGCCTCTTCCTGTTATTTGCCCTGCTGACGCTAGGAATGGTGTTCCTGGTGGCACGCCACCCGTTCCCGCGCCCGGACGACACCCCGGAAGAAACAGGGCTGCACGTCGGGCTGCGCGGGGTGTGGGCGGCGCTCCGGCAGAGGAAAATCCTGCGCTGGCTCCTGCTGCTGGAATGCGCAGACCTGATGGGGGATATCCTGCTAGGTTTCCTGGCCCTCTACTTTGTGGATGTCGTCGGGGTTTCGGCGACCACCGCCGGGCTCGCGGTGGCGCTCTGGGTGGGCGTGGGGCTCATTGGGGATGCGTTGCTGATTCCGCTGCTGGCGCGGGTGCAGGGATTGAGCTACCTGCGCCTCAGCGCGGCGGTGACGATGTTGCTCTACATCGCCTTCCTGCTGGTGCCATCCCTCGGCCTCAAGCTCATTCTCATGACCTTGCTGGCCCTCGCCAACTCGGGCTGGTATCCCATCCTCCAGGGACAATTGTACGCGGCGATGCCAGGGCGCTCCGGCACGGTGATGACGCTGGGGTCCATCGCCGGGATTGTAGCGGGCTTTCTACCGCTGGGGTTGGGGCGGGTGGCAGAGCAGGGTAGTCTCTCGCTGACGATGGGGCTCCTGCTGATAGGACCCGTCGTGCTGCTGGTTGCCCTGCCTCGTCCGGAGCCTACAGCTTCGGCAGAATGTCCGACACCGTAATGACGCCAAGCAGGGGCTCATGGGTACCGCCATGTTCCGTGACGAACACAGCGGCCGTGTTTGGCTTCTGAAGCTCCTGGATGACCTCATCATAGGACGCCTGGCGGGGCACGAACGCAATGCGTTCCAGCGAGTCGGCACTCATAGCATCCCCGACGGTAAGGAGCGCGCTGTCTGAGGGCTCCTCTTTGTGGGTAGCCTGAATCATCAGGATGTCACGAGTGGTGAGCAGACCAGTCACCCGCCCGTCACGGAGCACTGGGAGGCGCGAGACATTGTTGCGCAGCATCCAGTCTCGCGCTTCCCGCAACGAGTCGACCTCATGGATGGAATGGGGGTGAGGGGTCATCAGGTGCTCGGCATCCATCGCCTGGCTGCGGCAGATGGTTTCGAGAAAGGAGAGAATCTCCTCTGCGAGCGCGGGGCTGACCAGAAGGCCGGAGCGATGCGCCAGGCAGTTGCGCAGGTCGGCCAGGCGGCGCGCACGGGCACCCTCCTCATCCGAGAGGACCGTATGCTTAACGAGAAAGTCAGTGTACTCGCGCATCCCGGCGCGGGGGTTGCGGTGGCCCATGTGGGTGGCGTTTTCGAGGAGCCAATCTTCCAGGATGCGCAGCGCCTCGATGCCCGCCCGATGGGGCTCCGTCTTGGCAACCTCCCGTAGCTCGATGACCCGCTCGTACCAGAGCCCCTGGTTCATCCCCCCCCCTCTCGCGCCGCCAGAAGGGTTCGTATCGCCCGCACCTCATCCAGAAGGGCCGAGAGGTCAGTCGGGTTCGTGGGAAGGGTGTCCGGCCCGGACTGCGCCGGGGACATCGGCAGGGTGCGATAGCGGCGGAGCGCGTCGGCCACCATACCATAGATACCCTCGTAATCCACCAGGCCCGCCAGGGTCTCCTCCGCGCCGGACTGCGACGCGCTGAATCCAGCCGTCTGCACCTCAAGCGTACCTATATGGAAGAGGTAGCGGTCCAGAATATCGCGCTTGATGGCAATGTTGGTGATGGTGCGGAAAGGAACATGCTTCACCGAGTGGGTCCAAATGCCAACCTGCACGATAATCTCGTCTTCGTGCAGTTCATAGCGAATCGATTCAAAGTAGCGATCCACAAGCCAGAGGGCCGGGAGAAACCAGAGAAGATTGAGCAGGAGGGCTATGAAGAGCCCCGTCATCGCACCGGAATACCCGGCGGTATCCAGGCCGATCACGAAGGCAAATAGCATTGTCCCAAGCCCGATCAGTCCCAGCCAGAGCCAGGTGAGAAGGCGGTACTTGGCACGTAGTTTTTGGGAGGGTCGGATGATAAGTGGGGACATGAGGCTTGCCTTTGAAGAGGAGAGGGGTGAGCGAACC
>JACCSL010000669.1 GCA_013812995.1 Ardenticatenales bacterium
ACATCTGCTCGACCGATACCCCACTTCGCATCTCCACGACCCTTCCCTTCTACGATATCCAGGATGTTCAGGTAGGTCCGGTCAAGGAACCGCTGTGGGACTCGGATACCGCAGGTGAGTCTCTGGAGGATAGAGACGATGTGCTTAACCTGGCAGTACGCATGAGTGGGACGCGCATCTACCGATTGGCGTTCTGCGACTTTGAAAAACATACGCCCCTGCCTGTCTGGGCCAGTGCGCTGTCGAAGGTGGTGGAGCGTCGGGTCCATGAAGGGGCGGACTAACCGCGTCAGCTCTCTCGCCAAAGGACCACTTCGGTGGTCTTTTTCTTTGTCCCTCTCTTGCGTCACACTTCACAACCTGAGAGGGCTGGTTATAATAGGCCGCAGGAGGCCGGAGTTGTTAATTTCTGTCCAGCACGCCCGCACGAGCATTTTAGAGTACTTTTCCCTACTTCCGCCCGAGCATGTCACGCTCTGGGAGGCGGCCACACGCGTGCTGGCGCAGGAGGTCGTGGCAGGGCATGATGTGCCACCGTTCCGCAACTCGGCGATGGATGGGTATGCCGTGCGGGGCGCGGACGTCACAGCCGCCTCCAGGAGCGCCCCCGTGCGCCTGCGCGTCGTGGCGCAGGTGGCAGCGGGTGCTTTAGCAGAGCGCGAGGTGGGGCCGGGCGAGGCGGTGCGAATCATGACAGGCGCGCCCATGCCCGACGGTGCCGACGCGGTGGTTCGCTTCGAGGACACGAGCGAGCTCTGGCCGGTCGGCGAGCGCCCCGCTACCCCCATCGTCGCCATCTGCCAGGCGGTACCCCCCTGGGAGAACGTTCGCGCCGCTGGCGAGGACCTTCGGGAGGGCGAAGCGGTGCTACCGAGCGGTACGCTCCTCCGCCCGGCCCACCTGGGCGTGCTCGCCTCGCTGGGTTGGGGGCGGCTTCCAGTGGTGCGTCGCCCGCGTGTGGCTATTCTCGCCACGGGTGACGAACTGGTGAATGCCGACGCGCCGCTGGAGGCCGGAAAGATTCGCAACTCGAATGAGACCACGATGGCGGCCCTGGTGGCCCAGGCTGGAGGCGAGCCGCTTCCCCTCGGGATTGCGCGCGACAACGTGGAGAGTCTCTCCGCCAAGTTGCGGGAGGGGCTTGCCGCCGGGGTCGATCTCTTTCTGACATCCGCCGGTGTCAGCGTCGGTGACTACGATATAGTCAAAGAGGTGCTTGCCGCCGAGGGGGAGATGACCTTCTGGCAGGTGGCAATCAAGCCGGGCAAGCCGCTGGCGTTCGGGCTCCTGAACCACGAGAGTCGACGAGTACCACTCCTGGGGCTGCCGGGCAATCCGGTGGCGGCCATGGTGGCCTTCCATGTTTTCGCCCAGCCGGCCATCCGGCTCATGGGTGGGCGCGTCCCGCTTTTCCCGCCCGTGTATCAGGCCCGCCTGCTGGATAGCATCGAGAATAGCGGGCGACGACACTACATGCGCGCCCGCTATTCTCGGGCGGAAGATGGAACCCTGGAGGTTGCCACGAGGGGCAGCGGGGTCCGAGTCCAGGGCTCTGGTATCCTGAGTTCGATGGTTTGGGCCAACTGCTTTGTGGTGGTTCCCGAGACGGTCAACTCGTTGCCGGTCGGAGCCACCGTCGAGATAGAACCATTTGTTTGGGTAGAGGAGGATGTCTAAATGTCACGAGTTCGCCAGAAAATAAGAGAAACCGAGATCAACAGCGAGGGAGTGGACGAGGCCAACAAGAGCCGGGCGGTTCTGCTGGGCGGTCTGCTGCTCATCGTTCTGCTTGGCATAGGGCTGATGATATTCCTTGGCATGGGCGGCGGTCGCGCGACTGCGCCCACGGGCGTCTACGAGGGCGTCGCCATCAATGGTCGAGTGCTGGGGAACCCGGACGCTCCTCTGCTGATCCGGGACTTCTCCGACTTCAACTGCCCTCACTGTCGCAGTGCTGCCGTTGGTCTGACACCGGAGATCATCAAGACCTATGTCGTGTCAGGGCAGGCACGGCTGGAGTTCATCCCTGTGGCGGTGTTGGAAAACAGCGAGGTTCCGGCAACGGCATCGCTCTGCGCGGAAGATCAGGGACAGTTCTGGATCTACCAGGAGAAGCTCTTCGACCGACAGGGCCAGGAGCGCTTTGACATAGAGCAATTGATCAAGTATGCGGACGAGCTTGGGCTTGATGCCCAGACGTTCCGCGATTGTATGCTGAGTGGCAAGCACGCGTCCACCCTAAATGCCAACAACCAGGAGTTCCATCGCGTGGGTGCGTCGGGTACCCCGACGTTCATCGTTGGAGATGAGCTGGTTGCCGGAGCTGTGCCCTTCGCCGAGATACAGCAGGTTATTGAAAAAGAACTCAATCCGTAGCGGTTTGCGGTCAGCCGTGAGCTACACTCTAGCTTTCTATAGCAATCGCATGTGGATGGCGAAGGTTTGCTAAAACGTAAAACGTAAAACGCAATGGCACAATATGGTAGTTTCGCGGCGAATGGATATGCCGTTATTACGTTTTACGCATTATGTTTTACCTCTTCTGCTTCATATCTCAATTGGGATTGCTCTGGTAGCTGATGGCTGATGGCTGATGGCTGA
>JACCSL010000674.1 GCA_013812995.1 Ardenticatenales bacterium
CTACCAAGCTCAACAGGGGACGTAGGGTTGCTGATATCCAGAATAATCAACTGGGAATCATAGCATCCACCCCGGCCACAATCATTCCCAGTGTGAGCCGTTAGGTAAGCTCTGTCGTTTGCCAGGAGGATCGTAGCTCCCGTATCTAACCCAGATGGTACATAGCTACCAACTCTGGTAGGGTTAGCGGGGTCAACCACGGATAGGATCTCCACCCCCCCATAACCTGCCCAATAGAGATAGCCTCCTTGTACCGCAACTACATTGGCTTGAATCGCAAGATGACCAACAAACTTGGGCGAAGAAGGCGCAGACACATTCACAACATCTATAGCCCCTTCACCCACGATATAGACAAAGCGCTCATCAGCAAGAATGCTGTAGTAGTTAGATGAGGTCGTGCGCAGCAACCCTTCAATGACGGGTCGCCCAGAATTGGCAACATTGACGATATGGAAATCTCCATTTTTCGT
Source organism: Ardenticatenales bacterium (assembly GCA_013812995.1). Taxonomy (GTDB): domain Bacteria; phylum Chloroflexota; class Anaerolineae; order Ardenticatenales; family Ardenticatenaceae; genus JACCSL01. Next base: position 474 of record JACCSL010000674.1, read on the forward strand.
GATGAGATAAAGTTGTGCTCCACGCAACTCCATATCAAGGATGGCTGAGGTGAAGAAGAGCCATCCCACCCGTCTGGGGGCGGTAGGATCACTGGTATCGAGAACAACGAGTTTGCTCTGGAAGGCCATATAAACGTAGTTGCCTTGCGCAGCTATGGGACCGGAAGGAACTCCTTCAAGGTGATTTACCAAAGTCTGAGCCTGTTGCTGCGCTGTCGCACCCTGCGAGGTGGCAGTACGCCCACCCAGCAGAACGAGGAGCGCCGCAACGATAGGAATCAACAGGAATACCGCTTTTTCCTTACTAGTCATGTCGCTCAACTCCTTTCACTAGATGCTAGATTGCGCTTGCTGCCTTGATAGGGGATAGGTTGCGGCATTCTTTTCATAGCGTACCTGAGCTCGACTTTGCACATGGCATATTGCAGTCAGAACCCTGGCTTCTGAGAGAAGAAATAGCCTGTCCTGATTAAACGAATATCGGTCTGACAGGGCGATGGGCGATAAATCTTTCTCTATGACGCCTCATTCTCGATTCAGTGGCCGAGTTAAAGCCAAGGGGATGTGCAAAGTCGAGCTGAGATTCTAATTGGCTTCTGGTCAATTATAGGGAAGTTAAGAACAGATACAACCTGACAACAAAAAGGGCGTTGCCACTGGCAACGCCCCTGTGTTGGTCGGCCCTCTGCTAGATGCGACTAAACAGCAGCGCCTTCTTGACCTCGCCGATGGCGCGGGTGATCTCGATCTCGCGCGGGCAGGCGTTGGTGCAGTTGAAGATGGTGCGGCAGCGCCATACCCCGTCCGGCTCGTTGAGGATTTCCAGTCGCTGGCCTGCGCCGTGGTCCCGGCTGTCGAAGATGAAGCGATGTGCCTGGACGATGGCCGCTGGCCCCACGTACTCGCCCTTGGCCCAGAAGGAGGGGCAGGAGGTGGTGCAGGCCGCGCAGAGGATACACTTGGTCGTATCGTCGAAGACCTCGCGTTCCTCGATGCTCTGGAGCCGCTCGCGGGCAGGCGGGGCCTCCTCGTTGATGAGCCAGGGCATGACGCTGCGGTACTGGGCAAAGAAGGGGGCCATGTCTACCACGAGGTCTTTGATCACCGGCAGCCCCAGGATGGGCTCCACGGTGACCGTGCTGCCCATGTCGCGGAGCAGCGACTTACAGGCCAGGCGGTTCACACCGTTGATGCGCATGGCATCGGAGCCACAGATGCCCATCGCGCAGGAGCGGCGCAGGGTCAATGTACCATCCTGATACCATTTGACATAGTGTAGGGCATCCAGCACGCGGTCCGTGGGCTCGGCCTCTACCTCATACTCGCCCCAGTAAGGAGCCTCGTCCTTTTCAGGGTTGAAGCGCTTGATTCTAAGCTTTACACGCATGGTTATTTTTGACTCCTGCCGCTAGTATTTTCGTTCTTTGGGCTGATGGGTAGTGATGACAACGGGCTTGTAGAAGATTTCCGCCTCGCCGCTGGGGGTCTGACGGTACATCGTATGCTTCAGCCAGTTGTCATCGTCGCGGTTCTCGTAATCCCCGCGCGCGTGCCCGCCCCGGCTCTCCGTGCGGTTCAGCGCACAGGTCGCGGTGACCTCCGCGATGTCCAGGAGGTTACCCAACTCAATGGCCTCCAGCAGATCGGTGTTGAAGCGCCGTCCCTTGTCGTCGGTGCCGACCTTCTGATAGCGCTCCTTCAGCTCCTTCACCTTCGCGATGGTTTCCTTCATCCCGGCATCCTCGCGGAAGATACCAACGCCGCGCGACATGGTGCGCTGTAGCTCATTGCGAATCTTCGCAGGGGTCTCCTGCGTGGTATCGTTGGCGAGAATGCGCGTCAGTTCGGTGCGTGTGGCGGTTTCTGCCTCAAGGGGGAGTTCCTGGAAGTCGATCTCGCGCACGAAGCGGGCCATGTGCTGGCCGGAGCGCTTGCCGAACACCACCAGGTCCACCAGCGAGTTCGTGCCAAGACGATTGGCCCCGTGAACCGAGACGCACGCCACCTCGCCCGCCGCGTAGAGTCCATACAGCGGGGTATTTTGCGCATCCAGAATCACGCGCCCATCCACATCTGTCGGGATGCCACCCATCGCGTAGTGCGCGGTCGGCTGGATGGGAATCGGCTCCGTGACCGGATCGACGCCCAGATACACGCGCGAGATTTCGGCGATATCCGGCAACTTCTTCTCGATGACTTCTTTGCCCAGGTGGCGCGCATCGAGGTAAACATAATCCTTGCCGTCAATGCCGCGCCCCTCGTGGATCTCCAGGTGGATAGCGCGGGAAACCACGTCGCGGGAGGCGAGATCCTTCATCGTGGGGGCGTAGCGCTCCATGAAGCGCTCGCCATCCTTGTTGAGCAGGATACCGCCTTCCCCGCGCACGCCCTCCGTGATGAGGAAGCCCATCTTGTAGATGCCCGTCGGGTGGAACTGGAAGAACTCCATATCCTCCAGCGGGATTCCACGGCGTAGGGCAATGGCCGGCGCGTCGCCTGTCAATGTGAAGGCATTGGAGGTCACGCTCCAGCATTTGCCCCAGCCGCCCGTCGCGAGCAGCGTTCCTTTGGAATGGAAGGTGTGCAGCTCGCCCGTGTCGATGTCATAGGCCACTACACCCTTGCAGACGCCATCCTCGATAATCAGATCCAGCATTTGGAACTCATTGAAGAAGGTGACGTTGTGCTTCATGCACTGCTGGTAGAGCGTCTGGAGAATCATGTGGCCGGTGCGGTCTGCCGCGTAGCAGGAGCGGCGCACGGGGGCCTTGCCGAAGTCGCGGGAGTGACCACCGAAGGGGCGCTGCGCGATGCGGCCATCCGGGGTACGGTCAAAGGGGAGCCCCATGTGCTCCAACTCCAGAACCACATCGATTGCCTCGCGGCACATGATTTCGATGGCGTCCTGGTCGCCCAGGTAGTCCGACCCCTTGACGGTGTCGTAGGCGTGCCACTGCCAGTGATCTTCTTCGAGGTTGCCCAGCGCCGCGCCGATGCCACCCTGCGCCGCTCCCGTGTGGGAGCGCGAGGGGTATAGCTTGGAAAGCACCGCGACTTTGGCCCCGCGCGAGGCATAGAGCGCTGCCATCAGCCCCGCGCCCCCCGCGCCAACCACAATCGCGTCAAATTGGTGAATCGCCATAGAAAAGCCTCTTAGGGTTTAGGAAAACAGGGGGAGAAGGGCCGAGATCTGCTCTTTGGTTGCCATCCACTTGTCCGCATCGAAGGCGAAGATGACATAGGTTCCCATCGCTAACAACACACCATAGAGCAGGTAGAGGCCGGTTTTCGCGGCGACACGCATCCCCGGATGGCGGATGTAATCCTCAAGCACATACCGCACCCCGTTGGTACCATGCGTGAAGCTGAAGAAAAGCAGCGCCAGGTCAAAGGTGCGCCACAGCGGATTCTGCCAGCGCTCCGCAATGGTAAAGAAGGTAGTCTCCGCCACATCCACGACGAAGTGCATGTAGTAGAGATGGAAGAGCGCGATAAACAGGAGGATAATCCCGCTCACTCGCATGAAGAACCACATGTAAAGCTCGAAATCGCTGGAGCGCTCCATGCGCCCCGCCGCCGAGCGGAATTGTTCTTTTCTCATCTCGGGGTTCCTCCTACAGATGCTCGACGATAGAGATGATGATCGCAATCGTGGTGGGGATAAAGA
>JACCSL010000679.1 GCA_013812995.1 Ardenticatenales bacterium
ACGCCCCTACCAACGCCCCTACCAACGCCCCTACCAACGCCCCTACCAACGCCCCTACGATGCCCCGCAAGGTCAAAGCCCCGCAACTTCCCCGCCGTCAGCACGCGCAGATACTTGACGATATTCCAGCGATCCTCCTCCGCAAGCGTGTCCTTGAAAGCGGCCATGGCGGTGTCGAGGACGCCGTTGCTGATCCATTGGTAGAGTTCGCCGTCCAGGTGCAGCGGTGCGTGAACGTTGAGGTCGGCGGGCATGGGGTTGAGCGAGGCGGCGGCAGGCCGCGCAGTTCTCGGCGTAGAGGGCTTGGCCCCTGGCAATGGAATCCTCGCTGGGTGGAACAAGGTTGGCCGATGTGGGGGCCTCGGCGGCCACGAGGAAGGGGCGGGTGTCAGGAGATGGAACTGGCGCAGCCGGACGATCAGATATAGAGGAGAGAGGAAACCATGCGAGTTCTGGTAACAGGAGGAACAGGCGAGTTGGGCTCGGAGGTCGTACGGCGGCTGGCAGAGGCGGGTCATACGCCGCGCGTGATGAGTCGTCGCAGCCGCCCGGCAGATACCCCGGAAAGCATCGAGTGGGCGCAGGCCGATCTGCGCACGGGCGAGGGGCTGCGCGAGGCCGTGCGCGGCATGGAGGCCGTGGCGCACGCCGCTACCGCCTCTGCCATCACGACGCGCGACGTGGGGCTCTTCGAGTCCGGGGATGTGGTGGAGGTGCAGGGTACCCATCGATTGCTCGAAGCGGCGCGGACAGCAGGCGTGGCGCATCTGCTTTATGTTTCCATTGTCGGGGCTGAGCAGGTTCCCTTTGGCTACTATCAACAGAAAGTCGCAGCGGAAACCTGGGTGCGGGCCGGGAGTGTGCCCTGGTCTATCCTGCGGGCCACGCAATTCCACTCGCTACTGGATCGTCTCTTGCACGCGAGCGCCCGGCTACCTCTCGTGATGCCGCTTCCCCTGGATTTCGAGTTTCAACCCATTGACTCGAGAGAGGTGGCCGCCCTGGTCGCAGAGGTGGTTGTCTCGGTGCCGGGTGGCCTGCTGGCCGATGTGGGTGGCCCCGAGATTTTGACGCTGGGTGAGATGGCAAAGGCATGGCTGGAGATTCATGGCCTGAATCGTCGCCTGCTGCGTCTGCCATTGCCAGGCAAAGCAGCGGCAGCGGTGCGCCGAGGGGCGCTTACCTCTCCAAACCACTATCAGGGCCAAGTGACCTGGCGCGAGTGGCTAAGCTCAAGGCTTGCTGACGGCAGGCTGTAGAGGTCCCTCTCGTCGGTGATGGAGAAGACTCTCGCCCGTGTAGAGCAGGAGCGCGGCCCAGATGATGGCAAAGCCCATCAGTCGCGCCGGGCTCAACTCCTCGCCATAGACGAACACACCGATCAGGAACTGGAGTGTCGGCGCGATGTACTGCAAGAGACCGAGCAGCGTCAGCGTGATGCGACGCGCGCCCGAGGCGAAGAGTAGCAGCGGCGTGGCCGTCGCGATGCCCGCCAGTGCCAGGAGCGCGGTGGTAGAGACGCTGCTATGGCCAAAGGCGGCGCTGCCCTGTCCCTCCAGGTAGAGCAGGTAGGAGAGCGCGGGCAGGAAGAGCAGCAGCGTCTCCAGGGTCAAGCCCTCCAGCGAGTCGAGCGAGGCGGTCTTGCGCAGCAAACCGTAGAAGCCAAAAGAAATCGCCAGCGTCAGCGCAATCCAGGGGAGTGCGCCATACTGCACGGTCAGGTAGAGCACCCCCACGAAGGCCAGCGCAATAGCAACGCCCTGCCAGAGCCGCAGCCGCTCCTTCAAAAAAAGCACGCCCAACAGCACGTTCACGAGCGGGTTGATGAAGTAGCCCAGGCTCGTCTCGACGATATAGCCTGCATTAACAGCCCAGATGTAGATATACCAGTTCAAGCTGAGAAGCAGAGCCGTAGTCGTGAAAGTCAGCAGGATTCGCCTGTCCCGCACCACAGAAGCCAGCCAACGCCAGCGGCCACGCAGCGCCAGGAGCAGGAGCACCACACCCAGCGACCAGACCATGCGATGGGCCAGGATTTCCAGGGCGGGCACCTCTTTGAGGGCCTTCCAGAAGAGGGGCAGCAAGCCCCACAGCACATAAGCCCCCACCG
>JACCSL010000703.1 GCA_013812995.1 Ardenticatenales bacterium
GTGTCCGCTACCTGGCGCGTGGCCTTGTGGCAGATGTCCTTGATGCGTCGCTTGGCCTTGTCGAGCATCTTGTGCTTGCGGCGCTGGAGCTTTAGCCAGCGCTTCGAGCCCTTTTGCTTCTTGGCCTGCGCGGCTTGGATGCCCGCCAGCTTCTTGTTGCGCCACTGGACGGTGGCTTTCGCCTCCCGGCCACTGATGACGATGGCCCGCTCGCTATTCGTGGCGGCAATGAGCGTGTTCACGCCCAGATCGACGCCAATGGTGCCTGTCGGGAATCGCACCTCGTCTAGTATCTCGCACACCACGAGCACGCGGCCATAGCAGAGGCGTACCTCCATCAGGCGACCCGGCAGCGTAATGCCGTCAGGGATGCGGAGGCGTCCGCTTTGGCCGTGAGGAAGAATCAGGTAGCCATCGCGCAGGCGTGCGCCCTGGTTGGTGTATATCACATCGCGGTAGCGGTGGAGTCGCCAGGGGTAGCGCGCCTCCGCGTGCCCCTTTTTGCGAAGTTGCGTGATGGCGTTCACTGCCTCACAGAACTCGGCGATGATTTGCTGAATGGACTGAGAATGCAAATGAGGATAGCGGCCCTTGGCCCATGCGCTCCACCGATAGACGGACGGCCATTGCCAGTGCAGGCGGCGGATACGGGCATGGCGAATGACCAGATCGTTCCACAGGCGCGCGGCCTCGCGGCGGGAGGCGGTAAAGGTCTGCCACGCCCGTTGTGCGTCAGGCAGCCAGCTAAATTCAATCGTTCGATAGCTCATCCTGCCTCCTCCTCTCTTCTGCCACTTTGGCTCAAGATATCGCACGGCAGCGACAATACGCCTAACAACGCGTACGAAGTAGTCTTAGTCGTTTGTGCGCTTTAGAATTGAATCCAACTTTGTTGCCATGACAGTCACGAGTACCCCCGCAGGAGTCCCAGTTATGGCTTGAAGGATACAAACCAATGTCTGCCTTTGCCAGTATTCAGAGGGTTCTATTACTCTAATGAAATTAGCTGCCACCAATGACCCTATGATCCACCCAGCCATGCTACCCATAAAGAGTGCCCCCTGACTGGGTTTTGTAGACCCTACCAAAAAACTGATCCCTGACCCTATTAAAATAATAGGAGGTAGTTGCTGAAGAATAGCGCTCGTAATTGTAGCTTGGGAGCTCAAGTTAAAAGGGAGCGAGCACGCCAGGCATACGCTGATCGCAACAACAGGCATCAGAATAGCTGCGAATATAAGGTCTTTTCGTTCCAGCACCGTTCACCGTGAATATTTCGTGGCTCAATTCTATTCCACCCCGGCGACAACAAAAAGTCCAGAGGTCCAGAGGTGCGAAGCGGGTGTGCGTCAAAGTTTTGGATGGCTGTGGAAGCCTAGCGACTAAAACTCGCGGCTGGAAGCCTAGCGGCTGGATGTCTGCGATTCCAATCGTTGGGCTGCGGGAGAAGACGCGGTTCTTTTGCTACAACTCCCCGTTCAACCGTCGCACAAATGAGACAGCGTCTCATCCAAAAATGTGAATCGCACCCTAGCAACGCAGGTAGGGTGATGGGACAAGTCGCTCCTTGCTTTTACTTTGCCGCGCCCTTCGCCTAAAGTGTTTATTGTTGGCATCCCCTGGCTGCCAACAGTAGGCGCTTTAGGCGAAGCTCAGGGGTTTTCGGGCGCTAAGGCTGTTCCAAGGAATAGATGGCCCAGGTTATAAACCAAGGAGCGGCGCACCTTATCCTTGGGAAGTTGGATGGTTGCCGCAAATTGGCCCCCTATTTTCTTGCAACGGCCTAACGTCTATAAAATTATGAACCCGAAGTGCTATTTGTCACAAGATGACTTTTAGGCTAGGAAGCTGACATCCTATGGCACGAAAATCCGTGTTGAGTTATGACAGGGGGACCCTTATCCTACATCCCCCGCCGCGTGGGAGTGCGTGGGTTCCCTTCGCCACCTGGGATGATCGGGTGGAGCGATTCCGCGTCCGGGCGCGGGACTACGCGCGCCTGCTGCTGGCCCTGCGTGCGGACAACGTCGAGATCGACGATCAGGCGCGGGCCTTCCGCGAGGTGAGCTTTGTCCCCAGCTTTGAGATGACACCCTACGAGCACCAGACCGAGGCGCTGCGGCTCTGGCTCCAGAGCGGGCGTGAAGGGGTGATCGTACTCCCCACAGCGGCGGGCAAGAGCTACCTGGCCCAGCTCGCGATGGAGCGCACGCCGCGCAGCACGTTGATTCTGGTGCCCACCAAGCCGCTGCTCTCGCAGTGGTACGCCCATATGCTGAGTGCCTTCCCCGACCTCAACATTGGCGTGTTGGGCGGCGGCGACCATGACGGGATCGGCCCCACGGATGGGCCGCCGATTGATTTGCTCATCAGCACCTACACGAGCGCGGCCATCCACGCGGAGGCGCTGGGCAATCGCTACGCCCTCTTGATCTTCGACGAATGCCACAACCTGCCCACCGACTTCTACCGCGCCATCGCAGAGCTTTCCATCGCGCCCTATCGCCTGGGGCTCACCGCGACACCGGAGCGCGCCGATGGCCGCCACGAGGAGCTGGCAACGCTGATCGGCCCGGAACTGTACCGCCGCGCCCCCGAGGAACTCTCCGGCGTGGCCCTGGCCGAGTACGAGACAGTGCAGATCAAGGTGCATCTCAGCGCGGCGGAGCGGAGCGAGTACGACAGCCACATCCAGCGGCGCGACCGTTTTTTGCGCGAGCGGGGCATCAATTTCGGGGGCAATGGGTGGATGCGCTTCGTGCAGGCCAGCGCCCAATCCGAGGAGGGGCGGCGCGCCATGATCGCGCACCACAAGGCGCGGGCGCTGGCCTTCGGCGCGGAGGCCAAGCTGCGCGTTCTGGCAACGCTCCTGGCCGAGCACTACCCCACAAGAGCCATAATTTTCACCAACGACAACCAGACCGTTCATATCATCTCGGAGCACTTCCTGCTGCCCGCCATCACGCACGAGACGCCCACCAAGGAGCGCCACGAGATTCTGCGCCGCTTCCGCGAGGGCAGCTATCACACCGTTGTCACCTCGCGCGTCCTCAACGAGGGCATCGACGTGCCCAACGCGACGATTGGCATCGTGCTCTCCGGCACTGCCTCGCACCGCGAGTATGTGCAGCGCCTGGGCCGCCTGCTGCGCCGGGGCGACGACCCGAACAAGAAGGCCATTCTCTACGAGGTCATTGCCGAGGAAACCACCGAAGAAGGCACCGCCAAGCGCCGTCGCGGCAAGCCGAAGCCGGTGTACCACGTCAATCCGGTCGAGCAGGAGGGGTTTGATTGGGAGGAGGAGTGAGCGGAGGAGCGTTGGAGCGATAGAGCGGTAGAGCGGTAAAACGTAAAACGTAAGGAACGCCTTACTGATCGGAAGGTGGTGGGATATCGTTGTCAATTCTATAAGCTATAACCTTTCTGAAGCCCTCGGTGGAACTTATGCTCCATGATTCATCCGATTATCTAATCTATCGATATACGATAACAATCAGATTTCACAAAGTTATAAAGGAATTAAGTTATCAACTCAAACAAGTAATTTCCACGATAACACTTGACGAAAACGATGTTGCAATCCGCAATCTGCTAGATACAGTTGAGGGAGCGCCTGACCCCCTTCTTCGCCTATCCCGAGGAGATTCGGCGCGTGATCTATACCACCAACGCCATCGAAGCCGTCAACCGCTCCTTGCGCAAGGTGCTCAAGACGCGCGGCGCGTTGCCCTCCGATGAGTCCCTGTTCAAATTGCTCTACCTGGCCCTGCGCATCATTACCCGTAAATGGACCATGCCCGTCCCCCACTGGCGCGCTGCCCTCAACCAGTTCGCCATCATTTTCGAGGACCGACTACCACTCTGATGGAGTGCTTAGCTGCCTACACACGATATTTGACAGACCCACCAGCGCTGTTTTTCTTCCTGAGTGTCGGCGAGCGGCCTGTCTTATGGAGCCTCGACCCGCTCTGCCGAGTAGATGGTGCCGAATGGCTGCTCTGAGGTCATCACCGTCAGGCTGAGACGCCCCTCCTCGGGAAACTCGATCTTGGCGGTACCACTGAAACTCGCGAGTTGGAAGGAGATCGTATTTTCGGCGGTGAAGGCGTAGGTGCCCTGCTCCTCCATCGCCTGAGCGCCGCCCTCCACTGACATCGCCCCGTCGGCCTCGAACGTAACAATGCTGTCTCCCCAGGCACCTCCGCTGGTAATGTGCCACCGCCCCACCAATTGTTCTTGCAATGGAGAGGCAAAGGACGGGGCCAACGTAGGTGGAGGGGTGGATGTGGGAGATAAGCTTTGACCACATGCTGAAAGATGAAACATTAATAATAGGAGATAAGTTATTCTTGTCATAACTAGAGAAGTGCGTTGTTTCATGTTGGCTCCTGTGACTCTAGTGGCTGGAGATGCACCTGCTCACATGAAGGGCCGGTATATGGGAAGAAACATTCCGTTAAAACTTACCCGTTATCTCTCTGTGAAGAGTGCTTCCAGCGACTACCAAAGCAAGCATTCTGACGAGAGGTTTTTACCCGCATAGAGACGTTTCTTGTGAGCAAGTGCACTGGAGAGTATGAATTTGATGCCCAAGGCGGATTAGATGATGAATTGCTGCGACTCTTCTCGGTGGTCGGCACGGACATATTTCATTTGGGTGATGCACAGATTCGACTATTTTCCTGTTTGCTTCAATTGCGCACATTCACATTTGATGAAAACCCAATGATAAGCATATAGCTAAAAATGATTACCGAGAGTGTTAAACAAAAACCCGTATAAAATCGAGTTGCCTCAATTCCTCCTATTCTATCCGCGAGATTGACAGCTATTATTAATGCAGTGAGAATTAGATAATCTCTCAATTTGCCAATCCCATGTTTTGGCCTCTGAAAAATCTTCACTAATAGAACGTTTTTGTATTTAATTATGCATAGTAGGCTGAAGATAGCGCCCACTAAACTCCCAATCTGCCCGCTGGATGAGGAAAAGAATTGGAATGGTTGTAAGAAATATAAAATGATAGTCAAGGACAAGATTGTCAATGTTAGAATTTGTTGGCTTGGAGTAGATTCATTCATATTTTCTGGGTTTGTCTATTTGAGTAAACTGGTGAGTTGTTGGGGGTATTTGTGCTGATCTGGAATCCATCGTGCTCCAGACGACCATTTATGAACAAATGTGGCTATATGGAATGCGCTTTAACCGTGATACTCCCATCCACACGACTCACTGCACATTGCTTCTTCTAGGAGAAGGCGGCACGTTTGCAGGGCGACCCTCTGCGCAAAGTGTGAACTCTAATCCTTGGATGGGAGTAGTATCTATTATATAAACGCTCTGGTGCAACTGCAAGAACGACAAATACCTGCAAAGCTCTAATTCGCTTAGCTGTTGAACTGTAGGAAAAACTATAAGTTCAAAGCAGAGTGTACGGAGAGGGTGCATTAATGGCTGAGTTCTGACTCCCAGTACACTCTACTTTGTTCCAGTATATTCTATAACTTGTATTGGTGGACACTTGGTGGGTTAGTGTGCACCTTTAGTTTGCGAAACGGCTCGCCTGTTTACTCAACTTTGCTGGATACACACCCGTTCCACCTTCTCCCACACAAGCACATGGAGTTTCTGTAATTCGTCCAGATATCCTTTCAGCGGCCCCAGAGCTTCATCCGGTGCCCCCTTCGCAGCAAAGTGACGTAGCAACTTGATTGTTACATTCCGTGTTCCACTGATATATGTAGCGAGCATTCTGAGGGCTGCCCACTTGTCCAAATTATTTTCGCTCATGTTGTTTTTCGTTCCAATGCTCCAACGCTCCAACGCTCCTCCACGAAAGCAGGAAAGTATGCTCCCCACTCCACTGCTCCTCCACCGCTACACGGGCGAAGAACTCGTGCCCCGGCGGCTGCCCATCAATCGCTCGACACTGGGCATGGCGACGGATGCCATCGTGCTCTTCCTGACCTTGCAGGGCAAAACGCAGGGCGAGGTCGATGAGGCACTGCGGACGTTGGAGGGCGAGGGCACCGACTACCGCATCCGGCGCGGGCTGGCGCACATTCTGGAAAAACAGTTCAGCACCTTCGAGGTGCGCAGCCCCATCGAGCCGGTGGACCTGCGCGAGCGACTCTTTAGCCACGCGGCCCTGGACGTGCCCGGCCCGGAGAACAGCGAGGCCGCGCTCCGCGCTGTGGCGCAGGCACTCACCGAGGAGCGCAGCGAGGTCATCACGGCAGAGATGCTGCGCGCGGGGCTCTACGCGGACCTGGCCAAGAACAAGGTGCTCACCCACTTCGAGGAGCCGACGCCCGAGGCGCTGCTGCATCGCTACAACCTCGCGCAGGTGCAGGGGGTCTTCTACCGCGCCACGGAGATTGTCATCCATGCCTACCGCAACGACCCCGGCGAGTACAAGCTGCTCTTCCGCTACCTGAAACTCTTCCAACTGCTCGCCACCATCGAGGGCGATGTCGAGACGGGTTTTACCATTCGCATCGACGGCCCCGCGAGTCTCTTCAGCAA
>JACCSL010000287.1 GCA_013812995.1 Ardenticatenales bacterium
GCTCCAACGCTCCAACGCTCCAACGCTCCAACGCTCTATCGTGATACCATAGGCCCAACAATTGCTTATCTAGACAGGCTGTGTTGAAAAAATATAGAAAGAGAGAACCATGACCGATTTACCGGACCATACCATTACTGGCAATATTGTTGTTATCACGGATGTGTGGAGTCCCGAACTCGAAAACAAGCGTGACATCGCGATATACCTGCCCCCCTCCTATAATACGACAGAGAAGCGCTACCCCGTCCTCTACATGCACGACGCGCAGAACCTGTTCGACGAGGGGATGAGCTTCAGCGGCGAGTGGCAGGTGGACGAAAATATGGAACTGCTCGCCGAGCAGGGCGTCGAGGCCATCGTCGTTGGTATCCCTAACCGGGCCGAGGAGCGGATGCAGGAATGTTGCCCCTTCGCCTGCGATGATACCCCGTCGTTTGGCGACGAGTATGTGCGCTTCATCGGTGAGACCCTCAAGCCGATGATCGATGAGCGCTTCCGCACACTGCCAATGTCGCAGACCACGGGCATCCTTGGCTCCTCAATGGGTGGACTCATCACGCTCTACGCCTTCTTCCGCTATCCCGAGGTCTTTGGCATTGCCGGGGCGATGAGCCCCTCCTTGTGGTTCGCGGACCGGGCCATCTACCCCTTCATAGAAGCAACAGAGCGCGCGCCGGGCCGCAAACTCCATCTGGACATTGGCACCGAGGAAGGCGAGGACGCGCTAGCCGACGCCCGCCGGATGCGGGACCTGCTTCTGGCGGAGGGCTATCAGGTGGGGCAGGAACTGCTCTACATGGAAGACGAAGGGGCGATGCACACCGAGTCGGCCTGGGCGTACCGCCTCCAGGTCGCACTGCGCTTCCTTTTGCCGCGCCTGTCATAGCGGGGATTACCCCTTCAGCAGCGATTCCGCCCCGTCAATCCATAGCTCCGTCCCGGAAATGTGATCCGACGCATCGGAGGCCAGGAAGAGAACCAGCTTTGCCACCTGCTCGGAGGTACCCGATTTGCCATGCTCCAGCGGCTGCGCCCCCTCCGGGAACTCGACGGGAATGCGGATATGCTCCAGGTTGCGCTGCTCAGTGCTCTCCTCGATGTTGGTATCAATCGCTCCGGGGCAGATCACATTGACCCGCACCTCGTGCGGCGCGAGCTCCAGCGCAACCATCTTGGCGAAGGCAACCTGCCCCGCCTTGGAGCAGGCGTATGCCGACGCGCCCGTGTTGCTGAAGATGCGGGTTCCATTGACCGACGCGGTAATAATCACAGAACCGCCCTGTTTTTTCAGGTGTGGCACCGCATACTTGACCGTGAGGAAGGTTCCCTTCAGATTGATGCTCAGCGTCTGGTCCCATTCCTCCGGTTTCAAGTCCTCCAGCGGGGCCCAGACGCCGTTGATCCCTGCATTGGCAAAGACGATGTCGAGGCGACCCCAGCGTTCCACCAGTATCTGAACAGCGCGCTCCATCTCGGCGGGCTGCGAGATGTCGGCGATCAGCGCCAGCGCCTCGCCTCCCGCCTCGCGAATCTCCCGGGCGACCCCCTCCGCGCGCTCCTCCGCGCGCTCCAGCGCCCCAATCTTCGCTCCCTCCTTTGCCAGCAACTGAGCTGCTGCCTTGCCAATCCCAGAACCTGCACCGGTAATCAATGCGACTTTTCCGGCGAGCTGCATAGCGTCTCCTATCCGTGGGGTTTCATTTCCTTGTTATTGAAGATATGGTAGCCGTGCGGTGCCTCTTCCAGCTTCAGGCGGTGGGTAATGATGTCGGCGGTTTTGAGAGCCGCCCTTGATCTCTATCTCCCTGACCGCCTGGAAAAGCAGGATGGATGCCCAGCCTACCCACTCGCTCACCACACCGTGCGCTTCGGCGTACTCTGTTTGGGAGTATTTTTGTACCCTCCGTAGGCAAAGTTGCTCTCTCTGGCCTACTCTTTGCTTCTCTGTCGCAACCGAAGCCACCTCAGGGGATGCACTGCTCACTACGGGGTGGCTCATTGGCGGGCTGATTTTTCATTCCACACAACACTGCTTACAACTCAGAGGAGAAACGATGAGATCGCGACGCCTTTCTTTGCTACCAACCCTCTTGCTGGCCCTTCTGCTGCTGGTGGGCTGCGGTAATACCTCTCGTCCCAACCAGGGTGGCTCTGACCAGAACAACAACGACACCGCTCCGGGGCAGGAGCGGCTGGGAACCCCAGGCACCGAGGGTGCCCCCGGCCAGGATCGAAAGGGGACGCCGGGCACCGAGGGTGCGCCCGGCCAGGATATCGACGCGACCCCCGCTATGACCGATACGATGACCACGCCCGAGGTCGTAGGCTCGCCGAGCCCCTGATACCGTACCTTGATGGGGCAAGGATCCGGCCCGGAAACGGGCCGGGTCTTTTTAGTGGTGTGAGGCACTCAAGGGCAATCGCATACTCCAAAGATTTCGGTTCGCCACGCCCGCGCGGGGCTAAAGCCACCGCGCTACGATAGCAAAGCCCCGTTGGGGCTGGGGTCGTTAGCCCCAACGGGGCTTTGCTATCGTAGC
>JACCSL010000289.1 GCA_013812995.1 Ardenticatenales bacterium
CCAACACCTCGAACCCGTCGGTCATGGTTGGGGCGGGGCTGCTGGCAAAGAAGGCCGTCGAGCGCGGCCTCAAGGTGCCTAGCTTCGTCAAGACCTCGCTCGCCCCTGGCTCCCGCGTCGTGACGGAGTACCTGAATGCAGCCGGTCTCACCCCGTATCTGGAGGCGCTGGGCTTCCATGCCATCGGCTATGGGTGTACGACGTGCATAGCCTCTGGAACCCCCGTGTTGCAGGCAAATGGCACCGCGCGTCGGATTGAGCAGATGCCGGAGGTGGGCGGTACGCGTCTCCTCGCCCCCGGCTCAGATGGCAGGCTGGCGCTGGCGGCGCAGACAGAGATGATGACCCAGGGCGTGCGGGAGTGCATCTCCCTGGTTTTGCAAGATGGGCGTACGCTGGTTTGCACACCGGATCACCAGGTTCTATGCGCGGATGGCACCTGGAAGCGCGCAGATGAATTAGTCCTTGGCAAAGATCGCGTCGTAGTTGGCCTGGAGGCTCCGCTGGACGAGCCGGGTAGCGACGAGGCGGGTTATGTGCTCCAGGCCGACGACCTGCAATTCACCCTCGATAGCTCCTGGGCGCGCAATCAGACGCTGGCCTTTGCGCGGTTGCTTGGTCACCTGCTGCGCGACGGCTCCATCAGCGTCGAAGGGCAGGGTCGCATGACTGTCGGCCAGGCCGTGGATCGCGAGGTGGTTCTCAGTGATATCGAACTGGTGACGGGCAAGCGTCCGAAGGCGAGCCAGTACGATGAGCGCAAGTGGTCTATTGCCCTTCCAAAAGAACTAACCACTGCGATCCTCTCGCTGCCCGGCGTGAGCGCGGGGCGGCGCATCCACCAGCCTGCGGAGCTACCTGCCTTCATTCTGGACGAAAATTGCCCCGTGGCAGTCGTGCGTGAGTTTCTGGGCGGGCTCTTTGGTGCGGACGGGCACGCGCCCGTCCTAAAGCGCCAGGGTGAGCGCGAGGAAGACGCGGGCCTCCGAGCTCCGGCCTACTCTCAGAGTGCCCTGCCAGAGCATGTAGGGTCGCTCCGCGAGATGATGGACGTAGTGCTCCGTCTGCTGGCCCGCTGCGGGGTAAAGACAGAGGGCGCAAACGTGTACGAGTATCCTACGCGCCGTTCAGATTCCTCGTACCCTGTCGCACAGGATGGCGAGCCTCGCATTGAGGTGCGACTGCTACTGCCAGATGGACTCTCGTTTGTGGAGCGTGTTGGCTTCCGCTACTGCGTGGACAAGGCGTTGCGAGCCAGCGCAGCGGCGGTTTACTGGCGGATGGTTGCCAAGATCAATGAGCAGCGCCTGTGGATGTCGGAGCGTCTGACGGAAGTCCACCAGGAAGATCAAACGCTTTCCTTCTCCAAGGCACGTCAGCTTGCCGCAATGGAGCTAGGGGAGCGCGAGACAGCCGTATTCCCGCATTACTCGCTTCTGGAGGGCAGCGATCGATTCTCGCGGCTCCCCCAACCGACTGACCGATCCTTCCAACCTTTACATCGCGACGCCTGTGGTTTCCCATCGCCTGTGGAACTATTCCGTCACATGGGGGTACGCGACTGGTTTGCGCGGCTCGAATCTCGTGAAGAAACGGACCATTCGAAGCGCTATTGCACACCGAAGGATGCTTTGACACTGCCCACCTTCACCCTTGAAGTCATAGATCGCCGGGACGCAGGTGAGCACGCAGTGTTCGACCTGGCGGTAGATGAGGTTCATTCGTTCGTGGCGGGTACCTTCGCGGTGCATAACTGCATCGGGAACTCCGGTCCGCTACCGCAGGAAGTCGTGGATGCCATCACGGAGGGGAACCTGGTGGCGGCAGCGGTGCTCTCCGGGAATCGCAACTTCGAGGGGCGCATTCATGCCAATGTCAAGGCCAACTACCTGGCCTCGCCACCCCTGGTCGTGGCCTATGCACTGGCTGGCTCGGTGGACAAGGATCTGGTCAATGATCCCATCGGCCAGGACCCCGAGGGCAACGATGTCTATCTCAAGGATATCTGGCCCACGCTGGACGAGATCAAGGAAACGATCAGCCGCAGCCTGACCCCAGAGATGTTTACCGAGCAGTACGGCAACGTCTACGCGGGCAACGAGATGTGGAACCAGATCCCCGTGGCCGAGGGTGCGCTCTACGACTGGAAGGCAGACTCGACCTACATCCAGCACCCGCCCTTCTTCCAGGAGCTGGCCGCCGAGCCGGAGCCCATGCGCCCCATCGACGATGCGCGTGTGCTCCTGCTGCTGGGGGATAGCATCACCACCGACCACATCTCGCCCGCAGGGTCCATCGCGGTCAAGAGTCCGGCCGGGCAGTACCTCATCGATCACGGGGTCGAGCCTGCCGACTTCAACTCCTACGGGAGCCGGCGCGGCAACCACGAGGTCATGATGCGAGGTACCTTCGCCAACATCCGCATCAAGAACCAGCTCCTGCCCGGCACCGAAGGGCCAAAAACTCTCTACCTGCCGAGTGGGCAGGAGACCTCGATTTACGATGCCGCCATGAAGTACAAGGACGCGGAAATCCCCCTCATCGTACTGGCGGGCAAGGAGTATGGCACTGGCTCCAGCCGCGACTGGGCGGCCAAGGGCACCTACCTGCTGGGGATTCGCGCGGTCATCGCCGAGAGCTACGAGCGCATCCACCGCTCCAACCTGGTGGGCATGGGCGTGATCCCGCTCCAGTTCGATCCGGGGCAGGGCTGGCAGTCACTCGGCCTGACGGGCACAGAGGTCTTCGACATCGAGGGTATCTCGGACGATATGGCTCCCAACGCGCGCCTGACCATCACGGCGCAGCGTGAGGATGGCAGCGTGCTGACCTTCCAGGCCAAGTCGCGCCTCGACACACCCGTAGAGATCAACTACTACCGCAACGGCGGTATTCTCCACACCGTGCTACGCGCCATGGCCAAGGAATCGCGCGGCGCGTAGTCATTGCCACTAATCAGGAGGGGGAGCCATCGCTCCCCCTCTTTTTGTTCTTTCAGGGAGGCAGGAAAGGAGATGATAGACATAAAGAGGTGGATCGCCTGGCAACTTATAGGGAGATAGGGGGGGTGGTAGTCGCCGGCGGCAAGAGGACAGGAGCAAGTCGCAAGACCGTCTGGACCCGCTTCAGCAGGTCGTTAACCTCAAAGGGCTTCATCATGCAGCAGCCGGTGCCCAGGCGCTTCACGGCGGTATCGTAGGCAGCGACGTGCGCGGTCAGAACCAGAGTGGGGATGCACCAGCCGCGCTGCTCCAGTTCGATCATGAAACTGAGCCCATCCATGTTAAGCATCATCATGTCCAATACAATCAAATCGGGCTTGAAGGTCGCGAGTTTTTGGAGGGCTACCAGCCCATCTTCGGCGTACGCTACCTTATACCCTCCCAACGTACTTAACACCATTCCCACCACCTCGCGGACCTCCGGCTCATCATCAACAACCAAAATAGATTTTACCATTTTTAGCATTTCCTTCCATCCCTTCCCTGCAACTAAGTACCACATACATCTGATGGGCACCAGGCAGGGTAGCTCTACTATAGAATGTACCAGAACGATGGTCACTCGACATCGGCCAGTCAGGGGAGGATGGAATCCGCCAGATGGGGGAGAACGACCGAGGCTTGCTGGGGGTTTTTCGCCCCCAGCAAGCCCTACCCTGGCTCATTGAATCTCGGCCAGGATCTCCTGGACGAAGTCCCGCGTGCCGTCGCTTACCTCCAGGGTCAACGCCTGTTCAAGATCGACACGCGCCAACGCGTCCTCGCGCATGTAGTAGTAGTTCAGCCCCCGCCCGACCCAGCCACTCGACAGGTCGGGATCTAGCTCGATGGCGGTGGTGAATGGTTCCAGGGCTTCCTCGTACCGCTCCTGGTCTCGCAGCGCGATGCCAAGCCCAACGTGGAAGTAGGGCTCCTCGGGATTGAGGGCCAGGGCCGCGCGGTACTCGCTCTCCGCGCTCGCGAGGTCTTCGATCTCGTGATGGATGTCAGCCAGGTAGTAGTGCAACCAGGGATCGTCCGGCTCCAGCCCGATGGCTTCCTGGTAGCTCGCGATGGCCTGCTCGTTGTTGCCCATCGCGAAGTAGATGTCTCCCTGAACCTCTAGCTCCTTGCTGCTGGGACCATCGATTTCCAGTGCCGCCTCGATGTCGGCCAGAGCTTCCTCGTAGCGTTCCGCGCGGTAGTAGGCGCTGGCACGCGTCTGGTAGAAGCTTCCCAGGCTCGTCACATCGGACGCCCCAAGCTCGATGGCCTTGGTGGCATCGGCGATGGCCTCGTCGTACTGGCCCAGGTAGCGGTGCGCATCGCTGCGAATATCATAGGTGCGCGCCGTGTTGGGTTCGTCCACGCCCTCCAGCTCGATGGAAGCCGTGGCATCCTCGATGACCTGCTCATAGTTGCCCAGCGACAGGTGGGCCAGCGCGCGTGAGTGAAGAAGTACCGAGCGGGTATTGGAACCCAGCTGGTCGCCCATCTCTACCGCGCGGTTGGCGTCGGTGATGGCCTCCTCATAGTCTCCTAGAGAGAGCGAAACCCCTGAGCGATAGGCATAGGCGAGGGCATAGTCCGCGTCCAACTCAATGGCGCGGTTCAGATCGGCGAGTGCCTTGTCGCTGTCGCCCATCTGGTCATACGCGAAGCCCCGCGCCGTAAGCATCTGGACCTCCTCATCGCTGTCGTCGGCCAGCGCCAGCGCCTCGTTGTAGGCGTTGATGGACTCCTCGTACTCTCCCAACCGCAGCAGCGCCTCGCCCAGCTCGAAGTAGGCATCATAGAGATTCTGCTCGCTGTCCACATCCGCGCTGGCTGCCTTGATGTCGCCCTTGAGGCTGGCCTTGAGATCCGCGATGGCCTCCTCAAAGTTGCGCTGCTGGAGGTTCGCGTAGCCCCGCCGCGCCAGGGCCTCGTAGTTCTCCGGCTGGGCGGCAAGCACTCTGGTCAAATCTTCTATGGCCTTTGCCCAATCTTCCTGCTTGATGAATAACTCCGCGCGGCGGGAGAACACCTCCACCGCCGCGCCGACGGGCTTTTCCCCCTCGGTCAGTGCCAGAGCTGCTGCAAAGTCAGCCAGCGCGGCGTCCCATGCTTCCTGGGCGGCGTGCGAATCCGCGCGACCCAGCAGGGCTCGGAAGCGCTCCTCCGGCTGGATCTCGCCCTCAATGGCAAGGGTGTACTCACTGATGGCGGTGGCGACATCTCCCTGCGCGGTGGCCTCCTCGGCCTTCGTGATGTGCTGGGCATCTCCAGCGCAGGCAACGAGGAAAAGAACAAGGGCCAAACAACCCAGTAGCTGGCGTAGCATTGCGATAGGCTCCTCTCTGGTTGACAGGCTGGCGGCGGGATGTTGGGATATAAAGTGGCTGCGATATAGAGTGTGATGGCCTAGAGTGTATCAAGGAGCCAATCCTTTTTCAATGGGGGAGCGATGATCGACTGTGTAATCCTTGGGGGTGGGGTGATTGGCTGCGCGCTGGCGCGGGAACTGGCGCGGTGTGGGGCACGGGTCACCCTGTTGGAGGCAAGGTCCGGCGTCGCTCTGGCCGCGAGCGGGGCCGCGATTGGCACCCTCTCCTATTCGCCCAGCGCCGAGATGCCCGAGGCATGGCATCGCCTGGCCGCGCCGGCCCTCGCCGCACACCGCGCCCTGGCCGCTGAGCTGGCAACGGAGATTTCCGCGCCGCCTGCCTGGCATTGGCCGGGCCGCCTCAATGTGGTGACGACGAACGAGGCGGAGAAGTACAGCCGCGCCCGTCTCAAGGCCGACATCGCCGCGCTGGACCCAGCGGAAGCGCAGCGCGCGGCGTGGCAGTGGCTTGACAAGAAGCCGCTGCACGAGCTGGAGCCCGCCCTGGGTCCCAAGGCGCAGGGCGCGAGCGTCAATCCTGGCATGGGTTGGGTGGATGGCGCGCATCTGACACGCGCCCTGGCTGATGCGGCGCGGCAGTACGGAGCCACGATTCTCCAAAATTCTGCCGTTGAGCGGCTGTTGTGGGAGGGCGGACGAGTGGTTGGAGCACTCATGGGCGAGCGCGCGGTGCGTGCAGCGGCTGTGATCGTCGCTGCGGGGGCGTGGAGCAGTCACCTGGAGCCGCGCCTCGCGCTGCCTGTCGAGCCCGTGCGAGGTCAGGCGCTACACATTGACCTGAGCGACATAGGGTTGACCCTGCCGCTCATCCGCCACCTCATCGGCGGCGAGGGCATCTACCTTATCCCGGAGGGGACGGGGGTGGCGGTAGGCTCCACGCACGAGCGCGTGGGCTTTCAGGAGGGGCTGACCGTAGGCGGAATCAGCAAGCTGCTCAGCCGCGCCACCAAGCTTCTCCCAGCACTGGAGGCAGCTGCATGGTCGCGGGTTCGCCTCTGGTCCGGGCTGCGCCCGACCACGCCGGACACATTGCCCATTCTGGGCCCGGACCCGCGCGCACCGGGGCTCTGGTGGGCGACGGGGCACTTTCGCAGCGGCATCCTCCTCGCCCCGATCACGGCAGCGCTGTTAGCCGGGTCCATTCTGGAAGGCACGCCGTTGGACGAGCGCCTCTCCGTGGCGCGCTTCACTCAGGAGGGGTAGCGGAATCGCTGTACAAGTCGCAGGGCAATCGCATACTCCAAAGATTTCGGTTCGCCACGCCCGCGCGGGGCTAAAGCCACCGCGCTACGATAGCAAAGCCCCGTTGGGGCTGGGGTCGTTAGCCCCAACGGGGCTTTGCTATCGTAGC
>JACCSL010000723.1 GCA_013812995.1 Ardenticatenales bacterium
GCCGCCGCCGAGGCAACATCGGCCTCCGAGGCCGCAATCGTCTCCGGGCGAGTACCCGCCTGAATCAGCTCCAGCTGGGCCTGAACGCGGCGAATCTCTGCCTGAGCCGCCGATATTTCAGCGGGGCGCGCCCCGGCCCGCAGCGCGTTGAGCGATGCCTGCGCCTGCTGCACCTGTGCCTGCGCGGCGCTCACCGCCGACTCGGTGCCGCCGCGCGCCAGGTCATCGTAGCGCGCCTTGGCCGCGTTATAGTTGTTGGTTGCCTGCTGAAGCTGAAGCGACTCGGGGCGCATCCCGATATCCGCGTTGCCCTTCACCCGGTCATAGGCGGCCTGCGCCACCTGGACCGCGGCCTCGGCGTTGGCAAGCTCTGCACGCGCCGCGATGAGTTGCTGCTCCGTGGCCCCCTGCTGCGCCTGGCGCAACGACGCCTGCGCCGCCGCCACATTGGCCTGCGCGGCCTGGATATCTTCCGCGCGCGCCCCCTGCGTCACCCTGGCAAGCTGGGCCTGCGCCGAATCCAGAGATGCCTGGGCGGCTGCAACCTCCTGCGGCCGGGCACCGACGCGGAGTTCCTCCAGCCGGGCGGTGGCGCGCGACACGCCCGCTTCGGCCTGGGTCACACCCGCCTCGGCCTGCTCCACACCGGCTCTGGCCTGCGCGACGCCTGCCTTGGCCTGTGCCACTGTAGCCTCCTGGCGCGCCGATTCCAACTGAAGGAGGGGTTGCCCGGCCTTCACGCTCTCTCCCTCCTCGACCAGCACCTTCGCAACGATACCGCCGGTGGGAAGGTTCAGGTCGGCGCTCTGCACGGGCACCACCCGGCCATCAGCGATGACCTGATCAGAGGCTTGTACGGCGGGCAAAACGGTGGGGGTTACCTGTACCTCGCCGGAGACCGAGAGCCTCGGCTGCCCGCTCGCCACCCAGACAATAGCTGCCACAACAGCGAGCAGGATAGCGCCGATCACAAGCTTTTTCACCATCAGCACGACTCCTCGAAGTAGAACAAAAAGGGCTGTCGATTTTCAAGTTGAAAACACATAGTGGACGTGATATACTGCTAACATATCCCCCAGTTGAAAATCTACGCCAGCCACTCACCCTTCAAAGGGATTCTCTCAGGAGGGAGCACCTTGAAACGCATCTTAATTGTTGAAGACAACACGAACAACCGTCAGTTGATTGCCCTCGTCCTCGAATTTCACGGGTATGAAACCATTCAGGCGATGAATGGGCAGCAGGCGATTCTGGCTGCCAAGTCCCGCCACCCAGACCTTATTCTGATGGACATTTCGATGCCTGTCCTCAATGGGCTGGATGCCACTCGAAAGATCAAGCAGGATAGCACCGTGGCTCATATCCCGGTGGTGGCAATGAGTGTCTACGATACGGAGCAGGACAGGCAGGCGGTTCAGGACGCGGGGTGTCTGGAGTTATTGGTCAAGCCAATTGACATATCTAAGCTCAAAAGTTGCATCGAGACAACTATTGCGCAGTATGGCAAGCCAGCCGCTCTGAATGCCCCTCAAAGCATTCAACCCCAACAGCTTCCGAATCGGTAACATCTTTTTTTGCGCCAATCGTACTATGTGTGCATCACAGTTGTTTTGTTGCTGCTTTCTTGCTTTGTTCTCCAAAAAAATACGATCATAATACAACGCCTATCGTACAGCAGAGGAAAGCGTCTGTTCGCTAAACGAGCAGACGCTTTTTGATTACAAAAAGGAGAAGCCATGTCAACCTTTGAACCACGCCATTCCTGGACGGTGACGATGGAAGAAGCGGTGGCCATCCAGCAACAGCTTCGCGCGGAGGTCATCACGGAAGATCAGCTGGGCGAGGTTCGCTATGTGGCGGGCGTCGATGCGGGCTTCGAGGAGGAGGGCACAGTGGCGCGCGCGGCGGTGGCCGTACTGACCTTCCCCGACCTCGCGCTGCACGAGTATGCCATTGCCCATCGCCCGGTAACCTTCCCCTACGTGCCCGGCTTCCTCTCCTTCCGCGAGATTCCCGCCGTGCTGGCTGCCCTGGAGCAGCTCGCCACGCTCCCCGACGTGCTGCTCTGCGATGGGCAGGGCTTGGCCCACCCGCGCCGCTTCGGCCTGGCCTGCCACCTGGGCGTGCTCACGGCTCTGCCCGCGATTGGCGTTGCCAAGAGCCGCTTCATCGGGCAGCACGACCCACTCCCGGAGGAGCGCGGCGCGTGGCAGCCGCTGCGTGATCAGGGCGAGCTTATCGGGGCAGCACTGCGCACCCGCGTCAAAACGCAGCCGCTTTATGTTTCCATCGGGCATCGCCTCAGCCTGGAGCGTGCCATTGAGGTCGTGCTGCAATGCACGCCGAAGTACCGCCTGCCAGAGACCACGCGCTGGGCACACCGTATGGCCTCGAACCTGATTCAAGAAGGAGACTTGCCCGAATAGGAGACGCCAATGGACGGGGTAGAACAAGCCTTTTTGGAAATTCGGGAGGCCGCCCGACAAAACGAGGATATTCAGGGATTTGTGCTCACGGGCTCACGAGGCAAGGGCTTCGAGAATGCCTGGTCGGACTATGACTTTGCGCTGTTTGTCAGCGACGAGGCATTGGAAAAATACCAAGAGCAGTACCGCGACCTCCCATCGGGGGCGCATCTCTATCTCTTCACCCTGGACAGCTTTCGGGAGCGGGCCGCGTGGGGGAGCCCGATGGAGTGGGAGCGCTACACCTGGGCGCGTCTCAGTGTTGACTTTGACCGCACAGGAGGTCTCATCCAGCAGCTTCTCGACGAAAAAGGCACGGTTCCGGCGGAGCACACTCAGGCGCATATCCGCTATTCGCTGAACTGGTTTCTGAATCAGGTATACCACTCGATCAAATGTCTGCGCGTGCAGGACCGCGTGGCGCATCGCCTGGAGGCAGCGGAGGCCACCCGCCCGTTCCTCCAGGCGCTCTTTGCGACGCATGAGCGTCGCCTCGTCCCCTATTATAAGTATCTCCGTTGGGAGCTGGAGCATTATCCCCTGCACAAGCTCTCCCTCACGGTGGACGAACTGCTGAACACGTTGGAGCAGCTTCTCAGTGAAGACAGTCACCGCGCCCAGCAAAAGCTCCTGGCGGAAGCGCAGCGCCTCTTCAGCGCCGAGGGCTTTGTGGACCTCTTTGCCCAGTACCGGGCGCGGTTTGTGCTGGGCTATCCCACGTCGGTTGAGGAATGACAGATAAGGAACGTCTGCTTTATAATTCGGGCAACAATCATTTTCCATCTTGATTACGGAGTTTGAGATAAAAAATGCGCGGACTTGACGCCCCCCTTCATAAACGCCTTCGTGATGTACTCTCGGATTGCGGCCCCTTCGACAGTTCAAGCACGCTTCGGGTAGTTTTTGATGACCCGCGAATCTATCCTTGGCGCAACAACCTGCCCGAGGCCAACGGACGCGCTAGCAGGGTGAATGCGCTGATTAGCTACCTCTACGGCCAGCAAAATGAGAAGAAAGTCAATGCGCTGCTCCTCTTCCTGCTAGTCCTGGTAGATCACGCAGAGAAGGGCACGGACTGCCTCAATGAGCTAGCCGAGGCAGCCAGGGCGCTGGCAGAGATGTTGGGCGGGGTAAATCTATCCCAACTTCCCCCGGAGCATCAAGAAGATATTCCTGGTCCGGAGCCGGAGCCACCCCCGATCCGCGTTGACCTGCCCATACCCCCTCCTGAGATTTTTATCCAGCAAACAGAAGTCCCCCCTCTTACCACTGCCCTAACTACTATTATCATTAAAATCCCTTACCAAACTTTGCAGGCTGTGTTGAGCAACGCAGAAATCGACCCCAGCCAATTGCCCCCCGGTCTGCCCGCCAGACAGATGGCGGAGACGCTGGTTGCCCAGTTTAGAAGTTACCGTTCTTCCAAGGCTCGGCCAGACTATCACCCTCTGGTTGCTTTGCTTGGGTACCTGCTCCAGGCTGGGGACGCCTATGGGTTGGATGACCAGGCCACCATGCTGTTCGAGAGATTGGTGAGGCGGGGAAGAGAGAATCTGAAGGCGCTACACGCCCGCCGCTCCGTGGGGCGCATCGAGACTGCCCAGGGCGCAGGCATCGGTACGGGAACTTATGTAGGGAATGGGCTTCTGCTGACCTGCAATCATATCTTTACCAAGAACGCGGTTCAGCGGGCCTGGGTGCACTTCGGACAGGTGAAGGGTGGATTAGGGATTGACGAGCCCATCGAACTTGATCTGGCAACGCCGATAGCCCGCAACTCCCAGCTCGATTTCGCATTACTGCGCCTCAAGGAGCCGATTTCCTATCCGGCGGCGCGGCCAGAGGACATCATCCTGAGTAGCAACGGGAAGGTGCGTCTGATCCATCATCCCGAGGGTGGGTTTGTTGAGGTTTCAGCCCTGGGGGATATTCGTCAGGCGGGCACGGAGTATATCGATCATACCATTCCGGCAAAAGAGGGATCCTCAGGTGGGCCGCTCTTTGACGAGCAGTGGCGCTTCGTGGCAATCCATCGTGGGAATGTGGGTATGGGGCGCTCCGTCACGCCCGGCACGCTGGGGGGAACCCCCATTCGCGCGATCTGGTCTGTTCTGGCACCCAATCTTACTTGAGCTTTAGAAAGGACACCTTTATGAATGGCTGGCAGCGTTTGATGGGGCTAATCAGTCGCTCCGCGCAGCAGTACACCCATCAGTTTATTCCAGCGAGCCTGACGGATGTGCCCCAGAACGACACCCCAGTAAAGGAGGGGGAAGCCTACTGCCGACTCTGGCTCTCGGAGATGCGGCTGGCCAAGGATGTCGAGTGGTTCCAACAGCGTTACCCTGTGGTCCACACCGCCACCACCTTCCACTACAATCAGCAGCCGCAGACAATTCCCTATCTGGCAGGGCCCGGTCAGATCAAGGAGCTCAGCGAAAATAATCTGGACAAGGTAATCCAGTGCAACTTCCCTCTCACGCCGCTCTTTCCCCTCACTCAAGGTGTGGTGCAGTTCCAGGCAAGTCTCTTTAGCCTGGAGAGTGACAACTATCTCCGCAGCTTCACCAACACGCTGGAGAGTCTGTCGGAACTTCTTCCGGTCCCGGAACTCTCCTCCGTGCTCAAGTTGGTCGTGCCTATATACAACGGGATTGCCGATCTATTGAGCGCAGGTAATGGGCAGCTCAAGCTGGGCTACCAGCAGACCTTTACCCCGGCGGGCGGCGGGGGCAGCCACGACCTGCGGCGCGGCTACATCGCGGTCATCCTCGCCTCGCAGGGCACCTTCGACGCGGGCACGCTCTGCGTGGTCCAGGATAGTCTGCGCATCGGGCCAAAGGCAGGCTCCTTCCTGGCCGACAACCGCCCGCTGGAAAAACACAGCTACATGCTATTCCGCTGGGAAACCCAGTCCGAGCAGGATTGGGAGTCCCTGAGCGCCATCAAACAACTGGTCCACAAGGCCGAGGAGGCCGTGCTGATGGCGCGCCTTGATGAGGCGCGCAGCCTCCTGGCAACCCTCAAGGTCGAGATTTTCCGCAGCCCCGACCTGACCAAGAGTGATCGCCGCACTATGACGACGAAGCTCCAGGCGCACCTGACCGAGCTGGGGCTCCAGGGCGCACGGGGTCTGGAATCCATGCCCTCCCTCTACACCATCATGCAACGCCCCCTCCCCGAGCTGAGCGACACCGAGCAGGCGGAGTTGGACGGGCTGGAGCAACTGTTTGGAACGTAACTGATGATCGTTCTCAAGCCGCTTGAGCAGCAAGCCATCAAAAACATCCTCAAGGGGTATTTCCTCGGGGCCAGTCGCCCTGTGCGGTTGGCTCGCCTGGTCACCGCGAATGTGATGGACGTCTGCCAGGATATTAACCCTGACGACTCTGGATTCGTGGAACTTCTCCTGGCTCAGCTCCTCACGCATCGGCTCGCCACGATGGGTAACCAATGCGCGCTCGTCGTTTTCCTCGAACATCTGGAGACAGAGCCGGAGATCAACGAAGAGGACCAAGAGGTCATCCAGCACATCCTGACGGTGTGTCAGGCGCAACTGGCCCCACCGCCCGCCACGCGCCGCACGTCCATTCTGGATATGCTGGCGGAGGCGCGCCGCGAGCCTGTGTCTGCTGCTGTGGTAGACGCGCAGCGCATGCCCGTTGACCGCACGCTGATTGTCGATTACGACCTGGACAAGCTCATGGGTCAGTTCCGACAGCGCCTTGGCTACCAGGGAGTCTTCTCCTTCACCATGACGGGCGAGCAACACTTCCTGGAAAACTACATCCTTGAGCGGATCGTGAAAGAATTACGGAGCAAGACACGCCGTCCAGTCCGCCCGCCCCTCCACATTCCCCTCCACTGGACCGATGTTGGCGGGGCGAGCCTGGATATCGAAGAGGAGCTATGCCACCAGTGTCAGGGCAGCGATCTAAAGACGCTCATTCGAGAGAGCGGCTCTTCTGATCTTATTCTGGTGATCTGGAACTACGATATTCCTGCCGACAAAATAACCACCATAGCCCGCCCCTTCTGGAAAAAGGTCCAACAGGAGATTGCCCCCACCCTGACCAGCCGCTGTCTGGTCCTCGTGTGGGTCAATGTAGGGGGCGACAAGATACCAATGGAACTGGACGAGTCTACGGCGCTCCAGGTGCCGCAACACTTTGATGTTCAGGACCTCATCCCCTACATCCGGGGCTGCCTGCTGCAACATCAGATGGAAGAGGCGATTATTACCCGCTGTGTCACCCGGCTCCAGAGGCGGGGCGGGCACCTCATCGCCACGTACCGCGAGATGGTACAAATTGTGAAGGAACTCCAGGGAGGTACCGCCTGATGAATGATCTGGCCCAACGCCGCTACGGGGGCAACGGGGAACAAAACTACGAGCCCCTCGCGCAAGGCTGGGAGCAGCCCGAGCCCTACATTGCCTCCAGCGACCTGGCAGAGGCGGTCAACACCGCGCTCTACCTGCGCCGGCCGCTGCTGCTCGAGGGCGACCCCGGCTCCGGCAAGACCCGCCTCGCCTTCGCCGTTGCCCACGAACTCGGCTATCCGCTGCTCGAAATCTACGTCCGCTCCACCCATCGCGCCCAGGATC